>DASUAS010000430.1:0-8836 GCA_035763625.1 Acidimicrobiia bacterium | reverse complement strand
CCGGCGCACTCCCCGTGGCCGCGAGCCCGCCGCTGTCGGTGGCGGTGGCGGTCACGGTGTAGGAACCGGCGCTGGCGTAGGTGTGCGTCGCGGTCGGTCCCGGCTGTGGTCCCGTGGTGGTCCCGTCGCCCCAGTCGAACGAGTACGTGGCGATGGGGGTGGCGTCGGTGTCGGTGGATCCGGACGCGTCGGCGGTGACCGCCAGCGGAGCTCCTCCCGATGAGAGTTGGACGGCGAGGGCCACGACGGGCGGGTCGTCCGTGAACGCCGAGCAGCCGCGCGTGTTGAGGTCCTGGATCTCGCGGAGCACGTCCGGATGGTCGGAGAGGTTCTCGCCGCTCCAGGTCCACGCGAAGGTCGCCGTACCGGCGACCCCGGCCGCGCACCACTGTCGGATCATCGCGTGCTCCTCGTCACCCGTCGGCCAACGCCATCCTCCGCTCCCGAAGGCCTGGAGGACGCCCCACCAGTTCGTGGCTCCGGCCGCCTTCATGGCGGCGGCGTACGCCGGGATCATCGTCGTGTCACAGGGTTGCGACGGCTTGCACGGATACGGATCCGTGGCGGCGATGTCGACGGTGGCGACGTAGCCGGGGAACGTCGCCGGTTGGCTGAACACCGCGAAGGTTCTCGCACCGGGGTCGATCGAGTGGATCAGGTCGGTGCGGGCGCGCAAGAGGGCGGCAGCGCCGGCGCAATTCCCGCTGTCGGGTTCGTCGGCGATGAAGTAGCCGAACACTCGTGCATCGCCCTTGTGCAAGCTCACCGCACTGGTCACCGTGGAGTCGCTGACCGCGAACGAGCACGTCGTCTTGTCGAAGTCGCCGAGCCAGACCATGCCGGCCAGACCCGAACCCGAAGGCACGTTGCCGATCGTGGACAGTCCCACGTCGAGCAGGTTCCATCGTCCCGCGCTCGCGGTCGTCGCGTCGTGGCCGTCGATCACGTATCCCGGGAAGCCGATCGCGGTCACCGGCGCGGTCTGCGCCGCACTCGCGCCACCGGTGTCTGCGACGGTGACCGTCACCGAATGTGGGCCCGCGGTCGTGTACGTGTGCATTGCGCTCGCGGTCGCCTGCGGTCCGACGACCGTCCCGTCCCCGAAGTCGAACCGGTAGCTCGCGATCGGGGTCGCGTCGGCATCGGTCGAGCTCGACGCGTCGGCGACCACCGCGAGCGGTGTCGAGCCGGTCGCGGGCGCCACCGACAACGACACGGTCGGCGGTGCGTCGACCGCAGCGGGAGCCGCGAGCGATTGCCACTGGTGCGACTCGTCGGTGATGGCTGGGCACTTCTCCCTGTCGACCCCGCCGGTGTTGAGGACCTGGCCGGAGTCGCGATAGGTCGTCGTCGAGCCTCCGACGGTGACGTTGACGAGCGGAACCACCGACGACGGCGTGGTGCAGGAGCCCGGCGACGACAACTCGGACGTGTCGAAGTTCCCGGACTTCGTCTCGGTGAGGATCAGTCCGCCCTGGGCTGGAATCGTCAGGCCGGCGGGCCAGAGCGCGAAGTGCTTCCGTCCGATGTCGACGGTCACGGTCACCCCGGTGAGCGGCGAGCTCGACGCGTTGTCGACGCGGATCGCGCCCGCGTCCCAACGTTGCGCCGTTCCCACGAACGTGATGCCCGGTGACTGCATCCACGGGCTCGGAAACTGACCTCCCGAGCCGTGGTGGGTGTCGGCATACGCCACCGAGACGCCGACGGTTGGCGGAGTCGCGGCATCCGCGGGCACGAGCGCGAGACCCGCGAGCATCGAGGTGAGCGCCGTCACGAGCGCGCCCGCCCGCCACGAAGCTCGCCTCCGGGTGTGCGACCGACCCTCCATCGCGCCCTCCCCGTCGCGGTCCGACCATCGCGCTCGACTGCTGCGTTGGCAAGCGAACACGCGCATTTACGTCAGATGGCGTACCGGCTTCGTGTGCAGAACGCGAGCGTCGCCGTCGAGCGCGAGCCGCGACACGCGGGCGACGCGCGCCGACGGTTCGTCGCGCCGATCTCGCGCCCGCACACCGCGTGGGCCGCTCGCGGGCGTGTGGCGGCGAACCGTGAGCGGCGGGTCAAGCCGCGCCGCTCTCCTGCCATGCCTGCAGGGCGGCGCGTGACGCGCCCCAGTCGAGCGGTGTGGTGCACGCCGGGCAGTCGGCGTCGTCGTCGGTGACCTCCGACCCGCAGTGCGAGCACTGCAGCCTCGGTGCCGGTTCGGCCGCGTAGGCGACGGTCGCCCGGCCGGCGGGTGATGCGGCGGGTGACATCGAGGATGCCAGGGATGGAGTCTCGGTCATGGGGGAGTGCTCCTGGCCGGTGGACGGGTCGGTCCGACGATGCCCGGATCCGGCCCGCCGCACCAGGTACGAAGGTCCCGATTCTCCGCCCGTCGGCGGGGACCGGCGGTGCGCCATGATGGCGGCGATGCTCGACGAGGCCGGAGCGACCCGGTGACCGCGCCGGGGGCCGTCGACACCATCGTCGTGGGTGCCGGCTCGGCGGGGTGCGTGCTCGCGGCCCGCTTCTCCGAGGACCCGGATCGGCGGGTGCTCCTGCTCGAGGCCGGCCCCGACCACCGTGCCGACGACGTCCCCGACGAGCTCCGGTACCTCAGCCGCCCGATCGCCTGGCCCTACGACTGGGGCAACGAGGTGGAGTCGGGCGACCGTCGCCTCCACTACGGGCGCGGGCGCGGCGTCGGCGGCTCGTCGTCGACGAACGGTGGCGTCGCCCTGCGTCCCGAGCCCGACGACTTCGCCTCGTGGCCGGCGGGGTGGCGGTGGGACGACCTCCTCCCGTGCCTGAACCGCATCGAACGCGACCTCGAGTTCGGCGACCGCCCCTGGCACGGCGACGCGGGGCCGGTTCCGATCACCCGTTGGTCGGAGGACTCGTGGACCCCGCTGCAACAGGGGTTCGTCGCCGCGTGCGAGACGCTCGGCTTCGCGCGCTGCGACGACCACAACCAGCCCGGTACCACCGGCGTCGGCCCGATCCCGATGAACCGGATCGATCGGCAGCGCGTGTCGGCGAACCTCGTGTACCTCGAGCCGGCGCGCGCCCGCGCCAACCTCGACGTGCGCGGCGACCAGCACGTGCGGCGGGTGGTGATCGAGCGCGGGCGCGCCGCGGGCGTGGAGCTGGCCGACGGCACGGTCGTGCGCGCGAGCGACGTCGTGCTCGCCGCCGGCGTGATCCAGGACCCGCTCCTGCTCCGCCGGTCGGGGATCGACCTTCCCGCGGTGGGCCGGCACCTCACCGACCACTTCGTGGTGACGTTGAAGGCCGAGGTGCGTCCCGACGCCGCGCCCGAGGGTGCGCCCAACCTCCAGACGATCCTCCGTCTCACCGCCGACGGCAGCGATCGCGAGCACGACCTGCAGATCACGCCGTTCGCCATCCGGCGCGACGGCGGTCGGCGCGAGTTGGGCATGAGCATCTCGCTGCAGCTGCCCGACGGCGAGGGCGACGTGTGCGCGGGCGGACCCGCGCTCGACGATCCCGCGCGCATCCGCTGGCCGTTCACCGCACTGCCCGCGAACGTCGCCCGGTTGCGCGACGGCTGGCGCACCGCGGTCGCCATCGCCCGCGCCAGCGGGCTGCTCGCGCAGCCTGACGCACTCGACGCCGAAACGATGATGGACGACGACGAGATCGACCGGCTCGTCGCCGACTCGCACACCGCGTTCTACCACGGGGTCGGTACGTGCCGGATGGCCGGCGAGACCGGAGACGATGGTGTCGTCGACGCCGACTGCCGCGTCTTCGACGTCGACGGCCTGCGGGTGTGCGATGCCTCGATCATCCCGACCGTCCCGCGGTCGAACACCAACCTCGCGGTGATGGCGGTGGCGGAGCGCCTCGTCGAGCGCACGCGCGCGTAGGGCGGCACCCGCTCGAGCGGGACGGGCGGGGAGCGCACGCACGGACGATTCGGCTGCCGGCACCCGCGACCTGCTGGCCCCGCTCGATGCCGAAGCGCGCCAGGCGGGTTTCGGCGAGTGGTAGCGCGTGGTGAGGTCTGGTGGTACGAGCACCCGGAGCGCTCGCGGCGCCTGTTCGTCGTGCTCACCCGGGACGCGCCCGTTCCCTTGCTCGCACGGATCGGAAGCGTGCGCCTCGCGCGGTGCATCAGGTGCCGTGCGGCACGTTCCCGTCGACAACGGCGCCGAAGCGCGACATGCTGCGCCGCGGGACCGAATGAGGCGGCGAGGGGAGCCGAGATGAAATTCGTCGTGGCGTGGACTGCACGGCCGGGGAGCGATCCCCGGGCCAACGTGGAGAGCTCCGACAGCCTGCTCCGGGCGTTCGGGAGCTGGACCCCACCGGCGGAGTGGACGATCAGCGAGTTCCTCACGCGGGTCGACGGCAAGGGTGGCCTGCTCATCTGCGAGACCGACGACCTCGCCAGCATCGACCGCGCGGTCGCGCAGTACCTTCCGTGGCTCGACTACGAGGTCACGCCGGTGGTCGACATCGTCGACGGCGTGGGCAGCCTGGCGGCCGGGACGGCGTGGGCGCGCGAAGCCGGCGGCATCGCCTGACTCGTCCGTCGCGCGAACCGGGCGCAACCCGGTCTCGAGCGGGCGCGAATCCGAGCGCCGGGGCCAGAGCGACTAGAGGTCGGACATCACGCCGGTGCGCTGCTCCACCTGCAGCACCGCGAGCACGCGCCCCAGGCCCAGCCAGATCGCCAGGCACAACGAGAGGTCGAGGATCTCGTCGTCGGCGAACTGCGCGTGGAGCCGATCGTAGAGCTCGTCGTCGAGACCCTGGTGGTCGATGGTGAAGCGTTCGGCGTATTCGATCGCCAACCGCTGACGCTCGGTGTAGCCCGGCCACGTGCTCCACTCGTCGAGGTGGCCGTAGTCGTCGTCGGTGACGCCGGCGTCGAGCATCGATTGCGCGCGGGCGGTCGAGCACGCCGAGCAGTCGTTGAGCTGTGCCACGCGCAGTCGTGCCACCTCGCGCTCGGCCGCCGGCAGCATGCTGCGGTGGTACACCGCGTCGATCATGTCGGCGACCGTGCCCGCGAGCTCGGGGCGGAGGGCGAACACCCGCCGGCCGGGTGCGCCGGGACCGTCGGGAATGGTGACGCGCGCCATGCGGGGCAGTGTACGACTGCCGCCGCGGCGACGAAGCGGAGCGGTCAGGACTCGAGGAGCCGACGACGCAGCTTGTCGAGCGCGCCGCCCAGGACCTCGCGGGCTTCGGAGTGGTTGCACCCGAGCTGCGAGGCGAGGTCTTTCATCGAGTGGGGCATCCCCGCGTCGCCGACGCCGTAGCGCCACGACACCGCGAAGTACTCGAGCTCGGTGAGATCGGCGTATGCGTGGGGATCGACGCGGAGCTCGAGCACGTCGAGGTCGACCTGATCGTCGTCGAGCGGTTCCAACGCGAAGGCCATCGACGAGGCGTCGGGGTAGGGCCAGCCGTCGTCGGTGGGGTAGAGCGGCAGGCTTGCCATCACCCCATGGTGGACCCGGACCGCCAGCACGTCAACGGGCAGGCCCGTCAATGGGCGTGCTCGGCCACCAGGGCGAGCACCGCCTCGCCGTAGCGGTCGGCCTTCACCGGGCCGACGCCGGGGACATCGAGCAGCGCCCGGGTGGAGCGCGGCCGGGCGCTGGCGATGGCGGCGAGGGTGGTGTTCGGGAAGATGACGTAGGCGGGCGCGCTCGCGGCGCGCGACTGTCGCAGCCGCCAGTCGACGAGTGCTGCGTACAGCGATGCGTCGCACTCGGCCACGTCGGTGGGGTGCTTGGTGCGCGTGCTCCCACCCTTGGCCCGCGCGACGCGCTCGCGCGCGTTCGCGATGCTCTCGCGCGCGCGACCGTCGTGTCCGTCGGCGTTCGGAGCGGGCGGGTGCACCGCGTCCTCGACCCGTTGGATCCAGCTGCTGCGCGAGCGGCGGGCCACGCGGCCGCCCACGGTGCGCTCCTTCGCCCAGCTCAGGTGCAGACCGCGCTCGGCGCGGCTGAGCGCGACGTAGAGGAGCCGTTGCTCCTCGTCCATCGCCTCGGAGGACTTGGCGTGCGAGATCGGCACCAGCCCGCGCTCGAGGCCGGTGACGAACACCGTGTCGAACTCGAGTCCCTTGGCACGGTGGAAGGTGAGGAGCTCCACCGCGTTCCCGCTGACGGCGCCGGCGTCGTCGCCCCGCAACGACGTGTGGAGGAACTCGAGGAACCCGTCGACGCTGCCGCGCCCGCCGTCGGCCTCGAGGTACTCGTGGCCCAGCCGCACGAGCGCGTCGACGTGCTCGCGACGCTCCTCGGGGAGCGAGTCGGCCTCGGTGGCGATGTCGGTGAGGTGCTCGGAGAACGGGCGGTGGGGCGCCTCGCGCGCGGTGGTGCGCAGCGCGTCGAGCGCGACCTGCACCTCCTGGCGGTCGAGGAACCGTTCGCCGCCGCGCACGCGGAAGGGGATGCCCGCCCGGGTCAGCGCCTCCTCGAACAGCGCCGACTGCGCGTTCACGCGGTAGAGCACCGCCATGCGCGACCACGGGAGCTGCGCGCTCTCGGTCGCCCGCAGCGCACGGGCGACGCCGCGCGCTTCGTCGTCGGCGGTCGGGTACTCGGTGAACGTGGGCGGAGGGCCGTCGGGGCGCGCCGCGTGCACACGCGCGCGCCGGCGACCAGGAGGACCCAGCACCGCGCCCGCGGCCGAGACGACCTGGGGCGACGACCGGTAGTTGCTCCCGAGCTGCACGACGCCGACCGCGGGGAAGCGCTCGCTCGGGAACACCCGGCGGAATCCCGCGAGGTACGAGGCGTCGGCGCCCGCGAACCCGTAGATGGCCTGGTCGGCATCACCGACGACGCAGAGATCGCTGCGGTCGCCCAGCCACGCGCGCAGGAGGCGGAATTGCGCCGCGCTGGCATCCTGGAACTCGTCGACGAAGAGGTGGCGGAACCGCCATCGCTGCGCGGCGGCGAACTCGGTGTCGCGCTCGAGCACGTCGGCGCAACCGGTGATGAGATCGTCGAAGTCGACGAGCCCCCGCTTGCGCTTCTCGCGCTCGTAGGCCGCGTAGATCCCGGCCACCTCCGCGGGCGGTCGGGGAGTGGCGCGACCGGCCAGGGTGACCGCGGCCTCGTAGCCGTCGGGCTTCACCAACCGGGCCTTGGCCCATTCGATCTCCGACGCCAGCTCGGCTGCGGCCAGCGCACCTTCACGTCCCCGCTGGGGCAGGAGCCGGAGGAGGATCCGGACCTTGCGGTCGAGCAGCTCGGGCATGGTGCGGCCCTGCTCGTCGGCGCGGCGGCGCAGCTGCGCCAGCGCGATGGCGTGGAACGTGCCCGCGGTGACCGACTCGCGCACGCCGAGCCGGGCGAGGCGGGTGCGCAGCTCGCCCGCGGCCTTGCGGGTGAACGTGACCGCGAGCACGTGCGCCGGATCGATGTTCCCCTCACGCGAGTGCCAGGCGATGCGGCGTGTGAGCACGCGCGTCTTGCCCGAGCCCGCGCCCGCGAGGATCGCCAACGGCGCGGCGAGGCTGGTGACCGCGTCGCGCTGCGTGGGGTCGAGCGCGTCGAGGAGCGAATCCACTGCGGCACCGTATCGCCCGGGTACGACACGCACGCCGACCGCGCGTGTGGGCCCGCGCGTGGTGCCGGGACAGCAGAAGGCCCCGAGTAGTCTCCGCTGCGTCGCAGCTCGGATCTCCTCGGGGCCCACTCTGCCGGCCTCCTCCGACCCTCACCCCAGGGTTGCCCCAGGTGCTCGGCTCGACGGCGGCCGGCGGTTCCCTCGCCTCTCGGGGGTGGTCCCGATCGGCTCGTTCGCCGCACCGGATGCGCTCCGATCCGTCTTCCGGGTCCTCCCGTCCGTTCCGCCCCGGGCCCGCCGGCGTGCGCCGACTGGCTCGTGCTTCCCGGCCGCTCGTCCCCGGCACCGGACCGGTGTGCACCGGCTCTCGCAACATACCGACGCGTCCGCGCGAAAGCAAGCAGAATTTGCGCGCCGGCGGATACGTTCCGACGCGTGGTCGAGGTGTCGCGCGAGGAGTTCGAACGCATGGTCGGCGACGCCCTCGACGAGATCCCCGACGCGCTCGCGAGCCAGCTCGAGAACGTGGCGGTGGTGGTGGAGGAGTGGCCGTCGCGGGAGCAGCTGGCGCGGCTCGGCCCCGGCCACATGTTGCTCGGCCTGTACGAGGGGGTGCCGCTCACGGCGCGCGGGCCGCTCAGCTACAGCGGCGTGGCGCCCGATCGCATCTCGATCTTCCAGGGTCCGCTGTCGCGCCGCGCGCGCGACGTCGACGACCTCGCCGCGCAGGTGCGGGTCACGGTGCTCCACGAGGTCGGCCACTACTTCGGGATGGACGATGTGCGCCTCCGCGAGCTGGGCTGGGCGTAGGCTCGCGAGATGCCGTACCCCGACAACCTGGTGCAGGAAGGCGAGACGCTCGCCCTCGACCTGCGTCCGCACTGGTGGTACTTCTCCCGGAACATCCTCACCGGGATCCCGCTCGCGATCATCCTGATCGTGGTGCTGAGCAGCAACACCGACTGGATCTCCAAGTACGGAGGGATCCTCGTCGGCATCGTCGCCATCGCGTGGGCGGTGTGGTTGGCGTTGAAGTACCTCCAGTGGCGCATGACCTACTTCGTGGTCACCAGCCGGCGCGTCATCTACCGGAGCGGCGTGATCTCGAAGCGCGGCGTCGAGATCCCGCTCGAGCGGATCAACAACATCAACTTCCACCAGCGCCTGATCGACCGCATCATCGGGGCCGGCGATCTCGACATCGAGTCGGCGGGCAAGGACGGCCAGTCGCACTTCGACTTCATCCGCCACCCCGACGGCGTGCAGCACGAGGTCTACCGCCAGATGGAGGCGC
>DASUAS010000429.1:0-5473 GCA_035763625.1 Acidimicrobiia bacterium | reverse complement strand
CACGCCGATCACCGCGGCGACGATGGGGTCGATCGGATCCCATCCTGTTGTCGCGATCACGATCGCGGCCACGATGACGCCGACCGAGCCGGCGGCGTCGGCCATGGCGTCGACGTACGCGCCGCGCACCGCGAGGCTGTCCTGCGCGCCGTCGCGGAGCATGAGGAACACGACGATGTTGATCACCAGACCCACGATCGCGACGACCAGCATGGGGCCCGCCTCCACGCTGGTGTCGCCCTCGGTGAGTCGCACGACCGCTTCGAACAGCACGTAGCCCGCCACCGCGAACGTGAGCACCGCGTTCAGGAGCGACGCCAGGATCTCGAGCCGGAACAGGCCGAAGGTGCGGGCGCCCTCGTGCGATGCCCGGTTGGCGACGACGATCGAGCCGAGGGCGAGGGCGATGGCCACGCCGTCGGTGAGCATGTGGGCGGCGTCGGAGAGCAGGGCCAGCGAGCCGGCGACCACCGCGGTGACCGCCTCCACGACCACGAAGGTGACGGTGAGGCCCAGCGCCAGCCAGAGGCGTCCGACGTTGCGGGCCGCGGTGCGCCGCAAGGCATCGCCGTGGTCGTGCCCGTGCCCGGAGCGGTCGTGCCCGGAGCGGTCGTGCCCGGAGTGGTCGTGAGCCATCACCTGCATTCTCGCCGCCCCCGGTGGGCTGCTTGCGCCGAGGGGCCATAATGAGAATCATGCTCAACTCCGAAGCGGCGCCGGTCGTGCTCGCGGCCACCGACGTGTCGTTCGCCTACGGCCCCGAGGTCGTGCTCGACCACGTCGGCCTCGAGGTGCGCGCCGGGGAGTTCGCGGCGTTGGCGGGGCCGAACGGCTCGGGCAAGTCGACGCTGCTGCGGATCCTGTTGGGGCTGCTGACCCCCCAGACCGGATCGGTCGAGGTGTTCGGCGTCGCGCCCGCCGACCTGCGCGACCGCTGGCGGGTCGGGTACGTGCCGCAACGACCGCGCATCGCGCCCGACCTGCCGGCGACGGTGGAAGAGGTGGTCGCCACCGGTCGGCTGGCGAAGCGCGGATGGTGGAAGCGCGGGACGCGCGCCGATCGCGACGCGGTCGACCACGCGCTGGAGTCGGTGGCGCTCACCGACCATCGGGGCAAGCGACTGCACGAGCTGTCCGGCGGGCAGCAGCAACGCGCGCTGATCGCGCGCGCGCTCGCCGCCGATCCCGAGCTGCTCGTGCTCGACGAGCCCATCGCCGGCGTCGACGTGGAGTCGCAGGAGCTGTTCCGCGACTCGCTCGTCCACCTGGTCGAGCACCACCAGGCCGCGGTGCTGCTGGTGTCACACGAGCTGGGCGCGGTCGCCGACGACCTCGACCACGTGATCGTGCTGAAGCGCCGCGTGGTGTTCGACGGCAAGCCCGCCGATCTCGCCGCCACCGGCGTGAGCCTCGGCGTGCACCGCGACGACCTCCCGCTCTGGCTCGAGGAGATCGTCTGATGGAGATCGTCTGATGGAGATCGTCTGATGGGAGGCCTGCCGGGGATGCCGTGGGCGTTGCCGTGGCCGTTCGACCGCACCTACATGCAGCTGGCGCTGCTCGCCGGCGTCGTGGTCGGCGCGGCCGCGCCGCTCATCGGCGTGTTCCTGGTGCAGAAGGGGCTCTCGCTGATGGGCGACGGCATCGGCCACGTCGCCGTCGCCGGCATCGGGGCCAGCCTGCTGCTCGGGACGTCGCCCACCTGGACCGCGCTCGTGGTCGCCGTCGCCGCTGCCCTCGTCATCGAGTACCTGCGCACGCGGGGCAGCGCGACCGGTGACCTCGCACTCGCACTCGTGTTCTACGGCGGGATCGCCGCCGGCGTGGTGCTGGCGAGCCGGTCGGCCACCAACGCCAACCTCCAGCCCTATCTCTTCGGTTCGATCCTCACCGCGACGGCCGACGACGTGTGGACGGTCATCGCCCTCGGCGCGGTGATCGCGGTGGCGATCGCGTTCACAGGCCGCGCGCTCCTCGCGGTCGTGCTCGACGAAGACTCCGCGCGCGTCGCGGGCATCCCCGCCCGCTCCCTCAACACGATGCTCGCGGTGCTCACCGCGGTGACGGTCGTGATGGCCATGCGCATCGTCGGCGTGCTGCTCATCGCCGCTCTGATGGTGCTCCCGGTGGCGACGAGCCGGCTCCTGGCCCGCTCCTTCCGCGCCACGCTGATCGGCGCGGTCGGCGTGGGCGTGCTGTCGGCGGTGCTCGGGCTGTTCGCGGCGCGCCAGTGGGCGCTGGCCGCGGGCGGTGCCATCGTGCTCGTGGCCGCGGCGCTGTTCGCCCTGGCGTCGATCGTCGCCGGAGCCCGTCGCGCCGGAGCCCAGGCCGACTCCCTGCTCGCCGGCCCCCACTGAATTCTCTACGCTCTGGCGCCGGGGGAGGCGACATGGCGTTCATCGTGACCCGCATCAGCGTCGGCGACTACGACACCTGGAAGGCGCTCTTCGACCAGGACGTGCCGCGGACGCGCGCCAGCGCGTTGAACCACCGCGTGCTGCGCAACGTCGCCGACCCGAACGAGGTGTACATCGTGATCGAGTACGCGTCGACGGCCGACGCGCAGACCAGCGCCGATCGGCTGGTCGCGTCGGGCGTGCTCGACCGCTTCACCGATTGCAGCGGCCCCATGGTCACCGAGGTGGCCGAGTTCGTCGAGGGGCCGGGCTGACCGACGCGTCGCTAGCCTGGCTCCGATGGCGACGCTGTTCACCCGCATCATCGACGGCGAGATCCCCGGCGTCTTCGTGTGGCGCGACGACCAGTGCGTCGTGTTCCTCTCCATCAACCCGATGCACACCGGCCACGCGCTGGTGGTGCCGCGCGCCGAGGTCGACCACTGGATCGACCTGGAACCGGAGCTCGCCGCACACCTCTTCCAGGTGTCGCAGACGATCGGCAAAGCGCAGATGGCGGCGGTGTCGGCGCGCCGCATCGGCGTGATGATCGTCGGTGACGAGGTGCCCCACGTCCACCTGCACGTCGTGCCGTTCGACTCGGTGTCGGAGCTCTCGTTCGCCCACGCCGACCCGAATCCGCCCGAGGGCTCGCTCGACGCGGTGGCGGCGAAGATCCGCGCCGCGCTGCGCGACCAGCTCGATGCAGCTGGCGCGGAGCACGTCAGCGAGTAGTTCATGGGCCGCCACGACGAGTGGGTCGCGCGCGACGCCGCGGTCGTGTGGCACGGCTTCACGCAGATGGACGCGTACGCCGAGAACGCGCCGGTTCTCGTCGAGCGGGGTGAGGGCAACGAGCTCGTCGACGTCGACGGGCGCCGATACCTCGACGCGATCTCGTCGCTGTGGGTCAACACCCTCGGGCACCACGTGCCCGAGCTCGACGACGCGGTGCGTGCGCAGCTCGAGCGCGGCGCGCACTCCACGATGCTCGGCAACGGCAACGTGGTCGTGGTCGAGCTGGCCGAGGCGCTGGCCCGAGTGGTGCCGGTCGACGACGCGCACTTCCTGTTCGCGTCCGACGGCGCCGCCGCGGTCGAGCAGGCGCTCAAGATCGCGTTCCAGTTCTGGGCCAACCGCGGGATCGGCGGACGCACCACGTTCCTCGCCTTCGGCGGCGCGTACCACGGCGACACCGTCGGTGCGCTGTCGGTGGGCGACGGCGGCTTCGGCACCGAGCTCTTCGACCCCTTGCGCTTCCCGGTGCTGCGCGCGCCTCACTTCGCCGACCCCGCGTGCTTCGACACCGCGCGCGCGCTCGTTGCCGAGCACGCCGCCGAGCTGGCCGCGGTCATCGTCGAACCGCTCGTCCAGGGCGCGGCGGGGATGCAGCTCGCCGACCCCGACGGGCTGCGCGCCCTCGGTGCCACGTGTCGCGAGCACGACGTGCTCCTGATCTGCGACGAGGTCGCCACCGGCTTCGGGCGCACCGGTTCGCTGTTCGCGTCGGAGCAGTGCGGCCTTCGCCCCGACCTGCTCGTGCTGGGCAAGGGCATCACCGCCGGGTACCTGCCGATGTCGGCGACGGTTGCGAGCGGTCGGGTGTTCGACGCGTTCCTCGGCCCCGACCTGTCTGAGCGCACGCTCTACCACGGGCACTCGTACTCGGGGAACGCGCTGGCGGCGGCGGTCGCGCTGCGCCATCTCGAACTGCTCGACGCGTGGTCGGTGCTCGACAACGTGCGCGCCCGCAGCGACGAGCTGCGCGGGCTCCTCGACGACCGCGTGGCGCCGCATCCGTCGGTGCAGGAGGTGCGACTGCGCGGCCTCATGGGTGGCGTCGAGCTCGCACCACCGGCCGATGGTCTCCGCTGGGGCCGGCGGGTGTGCGCGGCCGCGGTGGAACGCGGCGTGCTCCTGCGCCCGCTCGACGACGTCGTGGTGCTCATGCCGCCGCTCACGGTGACGTCGGAGGAGCTCCACCGCACGGTGCACGCGCTCACCGAGGCGCTCGACGAGGTGACGGCGTGAACCGCTGGGACGAGTGGACCGAGCTGGCGACACGCCAGATCGTCGACGCCGGGCAGTGGCGCGCGCCGCGCGCGTTCGATCCGTCGGCCCCCGACGGCCTCGTGTCGTTCGCGTCCAACGACTACCTCGGCCTGACCCACCACCCCACGGTCGTCGCGGCCGCGCACGACGCCATCGACCGGTGGGGCACCGGCGCGGGCGCGGCGCGTCTCATCGTCGGCTCGCGTCCGGTGCACCACGAGCTCGAAGCCGAGCTCGCGGCGTGGAAGGGCACCGAGGCCGCGGTGCTGTTCACCACCGGGTTCGCCGCCAACCTGGGCGTGCTCACCACCTTCGCGGGCCCCGACACGCTGGTGTGCTCCGACGAGCTGAACCACGCGTCGCTCATCGACGGCCGTCGGCTCGCCGGCGCGCCGCTGGCGGTCTACCGCCACCTCGACCCGGCCCACGTCGACGAGCTGCTGCGCGCCAACCCGCGGGAACGCGCCGTCGTCGTCTCCGAGACGACCTTCTCGATGGACGGCGACGTGGCGCCGGTCGACAAGCTGTACGAGGTCTGCGCGCACCACGGCGCGCTGCTCGTGCTCGACGACGCCCACGGTGTGCTCGGTCCCCGGTTCGACGCCCCCGACGACGTCACCGTGCTGCAGGTCGGCACGCTGTCGAAGACCCTCGGGGCACTCGGGGGCTTCGTCGCCGGGCCCCGGCGCTACACCGACCTCCTCGTGAACCGCGCCCGCGCCTACATCTTCACCACCGCGTCGACCCCCGCCGACGCCGCCGCTGCGCTCGCGGCCGTCCGCGTGCTGCGCTCCCCCGAGGGCGACGAGCTCCGGGCCCGTCTGCGCGCCAACGTCGACCGGCTCCGACCCGGGCACCCGTCGCCGGTCGTGCCCTACGTGTGCGGGAGCGAGGCGCGCGCGCTCGAGGCCGCCGCGGCCCTGGCGGAGCGCGGGTTCCTCGTCACCCCCATCCGACCGCCCACGGTGCCGCCGGGCACGTCGCGGTTGCGGGTCGCGCTGTCGGCCGATCACACGTTCGCGCAG
>DASUAS010000428.1:0-5378 GCA_035763625.1 Acidimicrobiia bacterium | reverse complement strand
CTTCCCGCAGCTGATCGCGTCGTCGGTGCTGTCGTGGCCGGTCAACCACGCGGATGCCGACCTCCCCGTCGACGAGCTGCTCGCGCTCGCCCGCCTCGGCGTGCTCGACGAGCAACAGGGCTACCGCGACGGGCCGATCTTCCTCCGCTGCCCGATCGCGAGCTGGTGCGCGTCGCACCTCGCCGCCATCGGGATCGTCGCCCGTCTGATCGCACGTGAGCGCACCGGTCGGGCCGGTCCCGCGCACACGTCGCTGGCGCAGGGCGCGCTGGTGCCGATGGCGATGCACTGGCGCCGCGTCGAGCGACCGTCGCCGTCGTTGGCCGTCGGCATGCCCAAGGGCCAGACCGGCGCGACGCTCTTCGAGACCGGCGACGGCGTGTGGATCCACCTGATGGGCAACCCGACGAAGTCGCCGATGTTCACCGAGGCGATCGCGAAGGTGCGCCCGGAGGGCCCCCGCCAGGATCCCGGCACGCTGTTCCAACAGACCGACGGCTGGCCCGAGGCACTGCTGCTGCACCCGAGCGGTGAGTGGTTGGAGTCGTTCTGGGCCAACGACGTCCCTGTGCAACCGGCGCTGCCGCTCGGCGCGATCTTCGCCGACGAACAGGCGCGCGTGAACGGCTACGTCGTGCAGCTGGACCATCCCGAGCTCGGCGCGATCGCGATGGCGGGCTCGCCGATCACCGTCACCCCGCCGACCCACGTCCGCTCGCTCGCGCCCGCACTGGGCGCGCACACCGACGAGGTGCTGGCGGAGTGGCAACCGCGCGTGCGGCCGTCGCGCGCGTCGGCGAACGAACCGGCCCGACGGCATCCACTCGAGGGCGTGCGCGTCGTCGACGCAGGGGCGTTCCTCGCCGGGCCGTTGGGTCCGATGCTGCTGAGCGATCTCGGCGCCGACGTCGTGAAGGTGGAGCCGCCGGGCGGCGAGGGCATGCGCTACGTCGAGTGGTCGTTCTTCGGCTGTCAGCGCGGCAAGCGCGGCGTGGCGCTCGACCTGAAGTCGCCCGACGCGCGCGCGGCGATGGACGCGCTGCTCGCGCGCGCCGACGTCCTCCACCACAACCTGCGCATGCCCGCGGCGCGCCGGCTCGGACTCGACGAGCCCACGGTGCGGGCGGCGAACCCCGAGATCGTCTACTGCCACGCGAGCTCGTACGGCCCGACCGGACCGAGGGCCGACTGGCCGGGCTACGACCAGCTCTTCCAGTCGTCGTGCGGTTGGGAGGTGGCCGGTGCGGGCGAGGGCAACGACCCGATGTGGCACCGGCTCGGCTTCATGGACCACTTGTGCGCCATGGGTTCCTTGATCGCCACCCTCCTCGCGCTGTACCACCGTGATCGCACCGGCGAGACCCAGTTCGTGGCCGGGTCGCTGCTCGCGGGTGGCGTCATGACCGGGAGCGAGACCTACCTCGACGCCCGCGAGGAGATCGCTCCCATCCCGGTGCTCGACCACGAGCAGACCGGCATCGCGCCGTGGTACCGCATCGTCGAGGTGGCCGACGGTTGGGTGGCGGTCGCGGCGACGACCGACGCGCAGCGCAGCGCGCTCGACGCGCTCGGCGGTGTGGACGCGCTCGTTCCCCTGGCCATGGAGGACGCGCTGGCGACGCTCGCCGACGCCGGCGTCCCGAGCGATGCGGTGCGGCGCGACCAGGGTGAGCCGTTCTTCTCGTCGAAGGACAACGACATCGCCGGGTTGATCGCGCGCTACGAGCACGTCGACTACGGACACGTCGAACAGCCGGGCGCGTTCTGGACCTTCGGCGACCTCGACGTGAAGCTCGACCGCGCACCCCCCGCCCTGGGCGAGCACACGGTCGAGGTGCTCACCGAAGTGGGGATCGACGCCGCGACGGTCGACGCGCTGCTCGCGTCGGGCGCCGCGCACGCATGGAAGGCGGCGACAACCGCATGACGAGCACCGACGAAGCGACCTCGGACCCGATCGACGGCGAAGGCCCGATGCCGCCGCTCCCCCAGCCCGACCCCGTCACCCAGTTCTTCTGGGATGGCGTGGCCGAGGGCGAGCTGCGCATCCAGCGCTGCCAGAACTGCGGGCACTACCTCCACTATCCGAAGGTGCTGTGCCGCTACTGCCAGTCCGACGACCTCGTCGGTGAGCGCGTGTCGGGACGCGGCACGCTCTACACGTGGACCATCGCGGTGCAGCCGTTCCACCCGTTCTACGTCGATCGGATCCCGTACATCGTCGCCACCGTCGAGCTCGACGAGGAGCCGGGACTCATGTTCCTGACCCAGCTCGTCGACTGCACCGAGGACGACCTCGCGATCGGTCTACCGGTCGAGGTCACGTTCGTCGACCTCCACCCCGAGCTCACGCTTCCGTTCTTCGAGCTGGTGCGCTGATGGCCACCGGACGGCGGGTCGCCATCGTCGGCTGCGGCTATTCGCACGTCGGGCGCAACACCGGCCTGTCGATCGACGACCACATGATCCAGGCCACCAAGGCCGCGCTCGCCGATGCGGGCCTCGGCGTCGGCGACATCGACGGCGTCACGTCGGTCGGCACCGAGCCGCTCAACGACGCGTGGCTGCTCGGCATCGAGCCGGTCAACTGGTGGGCGTCGGGGATGATGGCGCCGGCGTTCTCGTACTCGGCGACGCAGGCGATCGCCGCGGTGGCGTCGGGCTTCTGCGACACCGCGCTCGCGCTGCGAGTGATCGGCCAGCAGCCGAGCTCGTCGGCACTGGTGAAAGGCGCGGGTGCGAACCACCCGATGACCTCGATGTTGCACCGCGCCGCGGGTGACCGGCAGTTCATCGTTCCGTTCGGCGCCGGCAGCCCGGTGCAGTGGGCGGGCATGTTCACGCAGCGGTACATGCAGCAGTACGGCGCGACCGAGGAGGACTTCGGCCGACACGTGGTGACGCAGCGATACCACGCGTCCATGAACGACGACGCCATCTTCCGCGACCCGATCACGCTCGACGACTACCTCGCGGCGCGCTACGTGTCGAAGCCGCTGCGCATCCTCGACTGCGACTACCCGGTCGACTCCGGCTCCGCGGTGATCTTCACGACCGAGGAACGGGCACGCGACCTCGCGCAGCCAGTCGTGCTGGTGGGGTCGTACGCGCTCAACGCCATCCGCGACCTGCACTTCGAGGTCATGTCGGACATGGTGCACACCGCACCGGTGCAGACGGCGAAGAAGCTGTGGGAAGGGACCGACCTCACGCCCGCCGACGTCGACACCGCGCAGCTCTACGACGGCTTCTCGATCATCGTGTTCCAGTGGTTGGAGGCGCTCGGGTTCTGCGGCGAGGGCGAGGCCGGGGCGTTCATCCGTGAGGGCAACACCCGCCTCGGCGGAACGCTGCCGGTGAACACCGACGGCGGGGCGTGCAACGTCGGGCGTCGCCACGGCGCCAACTTCTGCATCGAGGCGACCCGCCAGCTGCGCGGCCAGAGCGGCCAACGGCAGATCGACGGCGCCGAGGTCGCGGTGTGGACCAACGCCGTCGGCCCCTTCGCGGCCGGCGCCCTCCTCACCAAGGGCTAGGCACCGAGATCCGGGGAACGGTGGCGAGCCCGGTCTGATCGCGGGTATCAACCGAGACGTGCGGACCGTCGACCGCCTGCGGCCATCGCTGCGCGACCACCCCCTCCTCGTCGGGGTCGCGCTCGCGCTGCCCGTGCTCGAGGTCTCGATCGTCTGGGCGACGGGGTTGCACTCCGGCCTCGCCATCGCCCCCCAGATCACCGCGCCGGAGCCGTTCGGCGCGTTCCACGACCTGCGCTGGCTGCTCGTGTACCACTGGTCGTGGGCCTCGTTCGTCGTGGAGGCGAGCGCCGCGCTCGCGTTCCGGACCGCGGTCGTCACGGTCATGGTCAGGGCCGCATGGCCTCGTGACGACGTCCACCCCCCCTCGCTGGGTCACACGATCCGGCACGCGGCGGGATTCGTGGTCGCTGCGGACCTGCTGCTCGCACCGTTCGCGGCGCTGCTCTTCGCGTTCGCGGCGCTGCCGGTGTCGTGGCTGTTCTTCGCCGCCCTGCCGGGTGCGTTCGTGGTCGCCCTGCTCATCCACCACGGGGTCGCCAAGACTCGCTGGTGGCGCGACGCACCCCCGTTGCGCAGCGTCGGCCTCATCGCGCTGACGTTCGTCGTCCTCACCCTCACCGGGGCGACGCTCTCGGTGAGTCCGGCGCGCTACCGGATCCTGATCGCGCTCGCGGCCGGTCTGTTCAACGCGTGGGCGTGGCTGCACATCGTGAGGGTGCTCGCGGGACGACCGACCGCGCGCATCCGTCCCGTCGCGCCGATCGGCGTGACCGTGCTGATCGGCCTCGCCGTGATCGGCGTCTTCCTCGGGCTCGCGGGGCACCGGCAGACCAGTCGGCTCCGCAGCGAACCCGTCGAGCCGACCGGTGGCGGGCGCCCGGTGCTCGTGGTCACGGGATTCCACTCCCCGTGGAGCGGTGGGCCGTCCGACTACGGCCTCGGGAAGGGCTTCACCGAGCGCCGCTTCTCCTACCGCGGCCTCGGCGCCGATGCGCGGCCCTTGCCGTACGGTCGCGCCGAGACGCAGCGGTCGCTGCGGAGCCTGGTACACGAGATGTCGCGCCAGGTCGACGCACTGCAGGCAGCGACCGGTCGCGACATCGACATCGTCGCCGAGAGCGAGGGCTCGATCCTCGCCGAGACGTACGTGACCGCGGCCGAGCATCCTCCCGTGCACCGGGTCGTGCTGCTCAGCCCGCTGGTCGAGCCGGCTCGCGTCCGGTACCCGCGACCGGGCGAGGAGGGCTGGGGCGTGGCCACCGGCTGGATCGTCCGGGGGGTCTCCGCGGGCATCGAAGCGATCACATCGACGGACCTCTCCCCGGACTCGCCGTTCGCGCGATCGGTGATCGACCACGCACCATCGCTGCGCGGCCTGCTCTCGTGCCGGAAGTCGGGCGTCTCCCAGCTGGCGCTCTTCCCGCTCGCCGACGCGGTCAGCTCGCCTCATCCGAGCGTGGTGGAGATCCGCGACTCCGTCGTACCCGCGTTCCACGGCGGCCTGCTCGGCGACACGACCGTCCGGCACTCGGTGGCGCTCGCGCTGCGGCACGGCAAGCTTCCCGGCCTCGACATCTGGCAGAGCACCGAGCGGGTCGTGAGCGTGATGTCAGCCGCGTGGCAGGCGCCGGTGCTGCCGCTCACGACCGGGTGGAACCTCCACCGCACACCCGGCTGCGCCGCGGTCCGGTCCCGGATCCGGGCCTGGGTCGACCTCGGCGACGGATGACGCCTGCGATCGCCCCGGGTTCACTCGAAGCACCGCCCGGACGGATCGCCGACGAGGTGGAGCGGGTGTCGCTCAGCGGTCGAGCGCCGGCACCGCCGCAGGGGCGAGCA
>DASUAS010000427.1:0-3085 GCA_035763625.1 Acidimicrobiia bacterium | reverse complement strand
CGCACGGGGAGCGGAGTTCCTCACGACGCCGAAGCAACACGAGACCGAGATCCGCTGCTACCTCCGCGATCCGGATGGCCACCTCATCGAGGTCGGCCAGACGACGCATCTGCCCGTTCTCGGTTGACCCGACTCCGACGTCATCCCGGGAGCCGGGTCACGTCGTCGACGGCCCCGCCGCCTGAGCCGCCTCGGCCTGGGAGATCGCCCACGCCGCGTTGACCAGCCCGATGTGGCTGAAGGCCTGGGGGAAGTTGCCCAGCAACTCGCCAGTCGCGCCGTCGACCTCTTCGGCGAGCAGACCGACGTCGTTCACGAACGCCGCGGCGCGTTCGAACACGGCACGCGCGCGATCGGTGCGGCCCGCCAGGGCGAGCGCCTGGGCCAACCAGAACGTGCAGAGGAGGAAGGCACCCTCGTCGCCGGCGAGACCGTCCTCGGCGCGGTAGCGGTACACCAGGCCGCGCTCGTCGGTCAGCCGTTCCTCCGTCGCTGCGATCGTGGCGAGCACCCGGAAGTCGTCGGGGGGCAGGAACCCCACGATTGGCACCATCAGGTTCGACGCATCGAGCTTGTCCGACCCGAACGACTGCGTGAACGCCTGGACCCGGTCGTTCCAGCCCTCCTTCAGGATCGCGTCCCGGATCTCGTCGCGGGTCCGCGTCCAATCCTCCGCGCGGTTCGAGGCGCCGAGGCGGTCGGCGAGCGTCGTCGCGCGGTCGAGCGCGACCCAGCACATGAGCTTCGAGTAGACGAAGTGCTGCGGTTCGCCACGCACCTCCCAGATGCCCTGGTCCTTCTCCCGCCAGCGCGTCGCCGCGGTGTCGGCGAGCGCGGCCAGGAACTGCCGAGTGCTCGGTGCCAGCTCGGGGCCGACGTCCCACCGTCCTTCTTCGGCGAGCGGTCCGACGCGGCCGACGGGGTCGAAGATCCGATCCGAGAGCCGATGCACCGCGCTCAAGAGCTCCCCGTACACGTCGATCTGGCGCTGACGCCACGCTCCGTTCCCGACCCGCACCGGCGCAGACCCGCGCCAGCCCGACAGGTGGGGGAGCTCGCGCTCGCTCAGGTCCCGCTCGCCGCCGATGCCGAACATGATCTGCAGATCGCCACCGTCGTCGAGGGATCCGGCGGCGGAGGCCGTGATGTAGTCGAAGAACTCGTTGGCCTCGTCGGGGCACGCCGCGACCCACAGCGCCTCGATGGTGAGCGACGCGTCCCGAACCCACGCGTACCGGTAATCCCAGTTCCGGCTCCCGCCGACGGTTTCCGGCAACGACGTGGTGGCCGCGGCGCAGATCGCGCCGGTGGGCTGGAACGACAGCGCCTGGAGCACCCGTCCGCTGTGATGGACGAGGTCGTGCCACGGACCTTCGTACGCCTGGTGCAGCGCCGACCACGACTTCCACGCGGCGATCGTGTCGGCCAGGCGGGACGCGACCTCGGCTTCGGTCCAGATCCGCGCGGTCCCGGTATCGGCGCGCCTGCGATGGTGGAGCGCGAATCCGGCGCGTTCTCCCTCGCGCAGGGACAGCCGAGCCGACGCCGACGACGACTCGACCGTCAGTTGTCCCCGGCACGAGAGCACGAGGGTGTCGGCGCCGCCCGCGGCGCGCACTCCGCCGTCGACGACGTCGAACAACGGCGCGACGAGGCCGTACTCGGGGCGGGGGACGTACTCGACGTGCAGCTCGACCTCACCCTGCGTGCAGGTCGCCTCGCGCACGAGCAGATGCGGCACGTCCTTGCCGAGGTCGTGCCCGCGGTTGCCGTCGCCCATCGCCAGCGCGTCGAGGACCACGGCCGTGCCGGTGGGCGTGACGTACGTGGTCTCCAGCACCAAGGTGCGATCCAGGTAGCGACGGGTGACGGTGTGCGCGTCCGCCGCTCGCAGCGACCAGTGCCCGGCCGAGTCGTCGAGCACGCGCCCGAAGATCGACGGGCTGTCGAAGCGCGGGAAGCACAACCAGTCGATCGAGCCGTCGCGGCTGACGAGCGCGGCGCTGTGGCGATCCGAGAGCAAGGCGTAGTCCCCGATCGGGCGCGAGCTCACTACGGGTTCCGCGGCCGCAACGAAGTCCGGGAACCAAGGCATCACCACCCCCGTCATCGTGCGGTATGGGGCCGTTCGATGGACGTCGGCACGCTAGTCGTCGGCGATTGCGCCGCGCGTCGGCCGGCGCGGTTGACGGGACGGTGATGTGGCGCGACCGTCTCGGCGGTGGACCACGAACTCATCGCGCACTGACGTGGCCGACGTCGTCGCGAGGCTCGTCTCGCTCAACGTCGGACTGCCCCGGGACATCACCTGGCAGGGTCAGACCGTGCGCACGGCCATCTGGAAGGAAGCGGTCGAGGGGCCGCGCACGGTCCGGCGTCTGAACGTCGACGGCGACGGACAAGGTGATCTGCAGGGCCACGGGGGCGAGCAGCGCGCGGTGTTCGTGTACCAGCTCGACTCGTATCGGTACTGGCAGGATCAGATGCACCGCGACGACTTCTCGTTCGGCCAGTTCGGCGAGAACTTCACGGTCGAGGGCCTCGGGGACGGCGACGTCTGCATCGGCGACCGCTACCGCATCGGCTCGGGCGTGTTCGAGGTCACCCAACCCCGGGTCACGTGCTACCGGGTCGGGATCCGCATGGACGAGCCGCGCATGGCCGCGCTGCTCGTGGCGCACGGACGACCGGGCTTCTACCTCCGCGTGCTCGAAGAGGGCGACGTCCGAGCCGGCGACGACGTGATCAAGACCTCGACCGGCCCGGAGGCGATGACGATCGCCGAGATCAACTCATTGCTCTACCTCGGCGCCCACCACGACGTCGACCAACTCCGGCGCGCGCTCCGCATCCCGGCGCTGAGCCCGGGGTGGCAGGCGTCGCTCCGCGCGCTGCTCGACAACGAGCTGGCCGGCGCTGCGGGCGGGGGGAACGCCGGACTGACGGCGCACGCGCCGCCGCCGGCGTGGCGCGGCTTTCGGGAGCTGCGCGTCGCGGCCAAGCGGGCGGAGACGAGCGATGTCGTGGTGTTGGAGCTCGAGGCCGCCGACGACGAACCGCTCGCTCGCGCCCAACCGGGTCAGTT
>DASUAS010000426.1:0-19471 GCA_035763625.1 Acidimicrobiia bacterium | reverse complement strand
GCTTTTGGCGCCCTTGGGCCGGGTCTATCGCGGTCGAACGGTGGGAGAACGGCGATTCGGGACTTCAGGAGGTCAGGTGGGCGGCGAGCTCGGCGACGCGCGTCGCCAGTGACGGGGGTTCGACGACCGCGACCGGGTGATGCCCCGCGAGCCAGGTGACGACGCGCAGCAGCGCCTCGTCGTTGGCGCCTTCGATGCGGACGCGACAGCCGCCCGACGGCACTGCATCGATCTCCGTGTCGCCCCCGTGCAGCGCATCGCGCAAGGTCTCGACGTCGGTGTCGACCTCCAGGAGCGCGAACGCCGGTTGCGGCATCGTGCGGATGGACTGCGCGACGAACGCCGCCGCGTCACCGCCCGGGAGCTCGCGCGCCGCGCAGCGCACACCCGCGAGTCGCGCGCGCTCGAGCCGATCGAGCCGGAACGTGCGCCAGTCGTCGCGCCGCACGTCCCACGCGACCAGATACCAGCGGCGCCCGGTGGAGACGAGCTGGTGTGGTTCGACCAGTCGGCTCGAGTCGTCGCCGTCGCGACGTCGGTAGTCGAAGCGCACCTGCTCGCGATCGCGGCACGCGAGGGCGAGCACCGCCAGTGCATCGGCATCGACCACCGGACCGCCGTCGGACCACTGCAGCGACGCGACGTTGGTGTGCACTGCGAGCACACGGCGACGTAGGCGATCGGGCAGCACCTGCTCGAGCTTGGCCAGCGCGCGCACCGCGGTGTCTTCCATGCCCTCGATCGACGCGCTGGCGGCGGAGCGCAACCCGACCGCGATGGCGACGGCCTCGTCGTCGTCGAGCAGCAGCGGCGGCAGGTGTGCGCCCGCTGCCAGGCGGTAGCCGCCCCCGGTGCCGGGCGTGGCGTCGACGGGGTACCCGAGCGAGCGGAGCCGGTCGATGTCGCGCCGCAGCGTCCGGGCGCTCACGCCGAGCTTTTCGGTGAGCTCCTCGCCGGGCCAGAACCGGTGGGTCTGGAGCAGCGAGAGCAACAGCAACGCCCGCTCGGTCGGGTCGGCGGCGGTCATCGAGCGCGGGGCCGATGAGTTCCGGGCTCGGGCGCGGTCTTGGTCACCGACAGATGTTCGCGCGAGTTGCGGTCAGGATCTGACCGCAGTGATCCGTAGGTTCCACCACCATGCAGACCATGACGAGTACCCGCAGCCGTGCCCGAACGAGGAGCGCCGTGCCCCCCGACGACAGCTCCGATGCCGCCCCCGCCATCACCGCCCGTGGCCTGAGCCGAACCTACGGCGAGGTGACGGCGGTCGACGCGCTCGACCTCACGATCCACCGCGGTGAGATCTACGGGCTGCTCGGCCCCAACGGCGCCGGCAAGTCCACGACCGTGAAGATGCTCTGCACCCTGCTCGCACCGACCGGCGGTCGGGCGCAGGTGGCGGAGTTCGACATCGCCGACCACCCGCAAGACGTCCGCCTGCGCATCGGCGTCGCGCTGCAGGACGTCGCCCTCGACCCGAAGCAGACCGGCCTCGAGCTGCTGCGCCTCCAGGGCCAGCTCTACGGGCTGCACCGCGACGAGATCGAGCAGCGGCTGGTCGAGCTGCGGGCGCTGGTCGACCTGGGCGACGCGCTCGACCGGCGCATCGCGACCTACTCCGGTGGCATGCGCCGCCGCCTCGACCTCGCGGCCGCGCTGGTGCACAACCCCGAGGTGCTGTTCCTCGACGAGCCCACCACCGGTCTCGACCCGCTCAGCCGGGCCAGCGTGTGGCAGGAGGTGCAGCGGCTCAACGACGAGCTCGGCATGACGATCCTGCTCACCACCCAGTACCTCGAGGAAGCCGACGAGCTCGCCGACCGCGTCGGCATCGTCGACGACGGGCGCCTCGTCGCGGAGGGAACTCCGGCCGAGCTGAAGCGCTCGATCGGCACCGACGTCGTGGTCGCGCGCATCGAGGGCGACGCCGCCGCCGCGCGTGCCGCGCTCGACGGCGTGTACGGGGTGGTCGGGGTCGACGGCCGTGACCACGAGCTGACGATCAGCGTCGACGACGGGTCGTCGGCCATCGGGCCCATCGCGATCGCACTGCACGACGCGTCGATCCGGGTGCGTGACCTCACGCTGCGCACGCCCACGCTCGACGACGTGTTCCTCGAGCTCACCGGCGCCCACTTCGCCGACACGCACTTCACCGACACCCATTTCGAACGCGACGCCACCACCGGGGAGGAGCGGCCATGACCACCGCCGAGATCACCGCCGACATCAGCATCGACGCGCCTTCCACGGTCAGCGTCGTACGCGCCCGCCCCGCCGGTGCGCTGCACGACGTGATGTCGATCGCCGGGCGCGCGTTGCGCGCGGTGCCGCGCGACCTCGAGGCGATCGTGCCGCCGATCTTCATCGCGATCTTCTTCTTCATCGTGAACATCGGCACGCTCGAGAACCTCACCCAGAACAACATCTCCGGCTTCGACTACACGGCCTTCGAGATGGCCACCGCGATCCTGCTCGGCGTCACCGGCGTGTCCCGCGCGCAGTCGCTCGTGGTCGACGTGCAGAACGGCTACTTCGACCGCCTGCTGCTCACGCCGGTGCGGCGCAGTGCGATCCTCGTGGGCCACATGGTCGCCGACGTCACCGTGTCGACCGCGCTCTGCGTCCCGATCCTGGCCCTCGCGTTCGCGCTCGGGATCGACTTCCACGCCGGTGTGCTCGGTGTCGTGGTCTTCGTGATCATCGCCGCCCTCTGGAGCTTGTCCTTCGCCGGCTTCGGCTACGCGATCGCGCTCAAGACCGGCAACCCCGCGGCGGTGAACTCCAGCTTCCTCCTGTTCTTCCCCTTCCTGTTCCTCACCTCGTCGTACGTCCCGCGCGACCAGCTCAGCGGCTGGCTCGACACGGTGGCGGGCTGGAACCCGGTGACCTACCTGCTCGAGGGTCTGCGCTCGCTCGCCCTGTCCGGCTGGCACTGGGACGACCTCGGCAAGGCGTTCCTCGCGGTGCTGGTGGTGTTCCTCGTCAGCTTCGGGCTCTGCTTCGCCGCCCTGCGGTCCCGCATCAACCAGCGCTGACGACGCCTGCTGACCGTCGCTCGCTTCCGCTCGCTCCGTCCCAGCGGCGAGGTGGGCGAAGCCCGCACTCGCCCGAGCGTGCAGACCTTCAGTTGCCGGACGGCAGCCGGATCGCGGCGAGGTCGACCGTCGGTGGCGCGCCGGCGGGGCGGGCCTTGGCATTCGCCGCGCGCGGCATGTTCCGCTGCGCCTCGGGGACGGGGGTCTGCTTGTAGGGGAGACCCTTCGGGTTGTTCGACGTGTCGAGGAACTTGGCGATGTCGAGGGCGCCGGCGCTCAGGTCGCCCACCGCGGCTCCGCACGGCATCGCCTGCTCGATTGCGGTCGGGGCCGACGTGGTGAAGGTGTTCCCGGCGAAGCAGTCACCGCTGTCGGGAGCGGGGAGCACCGCGGCGAGGTCGGCCATGCCCGAACCCTGCACCACGTTGTCGCGGATCTGGTTGTCGGTCGACGGGTAGGTGTTGGTCTGCAGTCCCGGATTCGGGGCCAACGCGATGCCGATCTTGGTGTTGCCGACGACGCGGTTCTTGGTGACCTGGTCGCCGACGCTCCCGATGAGCACGATCCCGCCTCCGAGGGCGGCATCGAACTCCGGCGTCTCCGAACGCGCCGCGTCGGGGTTGCCGTTCTCGTCCACGACGTTGCCGGCGATGTTCGCCATGCCCTGTGGCGGCAGCTCCTCGCTGTCGAGGGAGTTCGGCACGATCCCGGCGCGGTTGCGCGTCCAGACCGAGTTGACGAGCCAGAGGTCGCCCGACGAGTTCGTGCCCGAGTATCCCAGCTCGTTGTACTCCGAGACGACGTCGGTGATCACCGCGTGGCACGGGTTGCACTGGCCGATGTAGAAGCCGGAGTCGGGACTGCCCGAGGCGTACGAGTGGTCGAACTGGCCGTATTGCGAGTCGTAGGCGTAGACGCCGTAGTCGCCGTTGCGGTAGGCGGTGAGGTACGAGCCGCGGTACCCGAGGACGCCGTTCCAGAAGAAGCCGTTCTCGGTGAAGTTGCGCGCGGTGAGGTTCTCCACGGCGACGCCGTCGGCGCCGACGACGAACACGCCGTTGTCGCGCTTGAACTCGCCGTCGAGGATCGTGCGGTTGCGGTCGACGCCGCGGATCACGATGCCGTCGGTGGCGACCTTGACGCTCTCCTTGTAGACGCCGGGTGACACGAGGACGAGATCGCCCTTCTTCGCGCGATCGACCGCGGCCTGGATGGTCTTGGCGTCGGAGGGCACCCGGATGGTCCGGCCCGTCGCGCGGATCTCGGGCGCCGGCGCGTTGCCAGCGCCCACCGGCGCGATCGGAGTCGCGGTCGACTGGTCACCCACGGCCAGCGCGCCACGCTGGCCGCTCGTGGGCGTGCCGTGCAGCGTGCAGTAGTACGCGAAGGTGCCGCTGTCGGCGAAGGTGTGGACGTACGACGTGCCCGGCTTCAAGTTGCCGCTGCCGTAGTCCTTCCCCGTATCGGGCGTGACGTTGTGGGTGTTGCGGCCGTCGTTGATCCACCGGACGGTCGTGCCGGCGCCGACGTTCAGCGCAGAGGGGGTGAACAGGTTGTCGCGGATGTGGATGGTGACGACCTTGTGCACGACAGGCGTGCGCGCCGCCGCCACGCCCGGCGCGATCCCCACGGCGGCGATCGCCGCCACCAGGACTGCGAACGCCGCACGCCGGATCACCGCGCCGGCGCCTCGAAGCTCCGGGCGATCTCGACCAGGGTGCGCACGCCGAAGCCGGTGCCGCCCTTCGTGAGGTAGCCGTCGTCGGCTCCGGCGCGCGCCGGCCCCGCGATGTCGAGATGCACCCACGGCGCGCCGTCGACGAACTCCTGGAGGAACAACCCCGCGGTGAGCGCGCCGCCGTAGCTGCCGCCGATGTTCTTCATGTCGGCGACCTCGGATTCGAGTTGCTTGCGGTACTCGGTGGGCAGCGGCAGCGGCCAGACCGGCTCGCCGGCGCGGTCGGCGGCGGCGCGCACCTGCTCCGACCAGTCGTCGTCGTTGCCCATGAGCCCCGCGATCTTGTCGCCGAGCGCAACCATGCACGCGCCGGTGAGGGTCGCGAGGTCGATCACTGCCGCGGGCTTCTCTTCGGAGGCGAGTGACAGCGCGTCGGCGAGGATCAAACGGCCTTCGGCGTCGGTGTTGAGCACCTCGACCGTCTTGCCGTTGCGGATCTCGAGCACGTCGCCGGGACGGATGGCGCTGCCGCTCGGCATGTTCTCGACCAGCGGCACGTAGCCGGTGACGCGCGTCTTGACGCCGAGATCGGCGAGCGTCGACATCGCCGCGATCACCGCCGCGCCGCCCGACATGTCGGTCTTCATCGTCTCCATGCCGCTCGCGGTCTTGAGCGAGAGGCCACCGGAGTCGAACACCACGCCCTTGCCGACCAAGGCCAGCGGCCTGCCGCGCGCGCCCGACGGCGCGTACGTCATCTTGAGGAACCGCGGTGCCTGCTCCGAACCCTGACCGACGCCGAGCACACCGCCCATCCGCTGGGTCTCGAGTTGCCTGACGTCGAGCACCTGCACGGTGACGCCGGTGCCGCGGAGCAGCTTCTTGGCCGCCGCGACCATGTCGGCGGGCGACTTCTCCTTCGAGGGCGTGTTCACCATGTCGCGCGCCCACGTCACCGCGTCGCCGATGGTGCCGCCGCGCTCGACTGCGGCGCGCACGGCCGCACCGCCCGACCCGAGGACCGTCACCTTCTTCAGCTTCGACGGTGTCGCGTCGCCCTTGTACTGGAGGTACTGGTACCCACCGAGGACGAAGCCCTCCGCCACCGCCTGCGCAGCATCGACGGCATCGAGCTCGGCGCCGGCGTCGGCCAGCGTGGTCGCGACCGATGCCACGGTGCCGGCACGCCGCGCGACTGCAGCCGCGGCGCGGCGCACGCCGTCGACGGTGAGCGCGGCCGGGTCGCCCACGCCCACCAGCAGCGCGGCCTTCGCCTTGAGGCGCCCGCCGGTGGGGACGGCGAGGGTCTCGCCGAGCTTGCCGTCGAAGCCGGCCTCGGCGAGGAACGCGGTGAGGCCACCGTCGAGCGCGGCGTCGACGGCCTCGGCGCCGGGGCCGAGCTCGGCGCCCTTGCCGATCGGGACCGCGAGCAGGTCGGTGGCGACGCGGTCGGCGGCGGTGGTCGAGACGGTGAACGAGAGGGACACGATGGCTCCGGAGGTCGGGATCGGACGAGTCGGTGGTTCAGCGGGGGTCGGTGCGGACGGGACGGTACGTCCCCTCCTGCCAGCGGGCGAGGGTGTACACGAGGTCGGCGAGGCGGTTGAGGTACGCGACGACGGCGCTGCCGTCGAGCCAGCCGGCGCCCGCGGCGGCGACCGCTTGGCGCTCGGCGCGGCGGACGATGGCGCGCGCGACGTCGAGCGCGGCGGCGATGCGGTTCTCGCCCGGCAGCACGAACTCGGTCGGTGGGTCGTAGCGCCCGGTGATGTCGTCGATGATCGGCTCGAGCGCGGTGACCATCTCGTCGGTGGTGCGCGACACGCCGGGCGTGAGCTTGTTGCGCCGGTCGGGCGCGGTCGCCAGCTCGGCGCCCACCACGAAGAGCTCCCGTTGCAACCGGATCAGGAGCTCGTCGAGCTCGGAGCCCCGTTCGGCCTCCGCGCGCGCGAGACCGAGCGCGGAGACGGCCTCGTCGACCGCGCCGTAGGCGTCGGGCCCCGGCGAGTCCTTCCCCACGCGCCCGCCGTACAACAACCCGGTGCTGCCGTCGTCGCCCTTGCGCGTGTAGATCTTCGGAGCCATCAGAACGGTCGATTCCGTTCCGGCGTCCCGGCCGTCCGGCCACGCGTCCACTTCGTCTCCATCACGGGCGGAGTCTACGGCCGTGCTCCTCCGGTCCTGCGGGGCGTGAACGAACAGTCGCGCCAGATCCGACCGGTAGCCTGAGCCAGATGTCGGCGGCCCCTGATCCAGCGCGATCGGAACCCGAGGTACCCGCCGTCGGCCGGACGTCGATGCTGAAGGCGATCGTCAAGACGGCCCGTCCGAAGCAGTGGACCAAGAACGTGCTCGTGTTCGCGGCACCCGCCGCGGCCGGCGTGCTCGACCAGCGCGACGCGCTGCTGAAGACGCTCGTCGCGTTCGTGGGCTTCTGCCTGGCGGCGAGCGGCACCTACTTCCTCAACGACGCCAACGACGCCGAGGTCGACCGCCTGCACCCCACCAAGCGCCACCGGCCGATCGCGGCGGGCGACCTCGACGTGCGCACCGCGCGCATCATCGCCGTCGTCCTGATCCTCCTCGCGCTCGCAGTGACCGCGCCGATCAACGACTTCAAGCTGATGGGCGTCATCGGCGGCTACGTGCTGGTGACGATCTCGTACACGACCTGGCTGAAGTACGAGCCGGTCATCGACCTCGCCGCGGTCGCCGCCGGCTTCGTCTTCCGCGCCATCGCCGGTGGTGCCGCCACCGGGGTCACGCTGTCCGACTGGTTCCTCATCGTCGCCGGCGCCGGCTCGCTGTTCATCGTCACCGGCAAGCGCCACGCCGAGCAGGTCGAGCTGGGCTCCGACTCGTTCGAGCACCGACGCACGCTCGGCGAGTACTCCACCGCCTACCTCGGCTACGTGCGCGCGGTGTCGTCGGGGGTGATGATCACCGCGTACTGCCTGTGGGCGTTCGAGAACGCCGCGCACACCGGCGACGAGACCTGGTTCCGCCTGTCGATCGTGCCGTTCGTGATCGCGGTGTTGCGCTACGCGCTGGTGATCGACCAGGGCGGTGGTGGCGCGCCCGAGGAGGTTGTGATCTCCGATCGCACGTTGCAGATCGTCGGCGTGATCTGGATCCTGATCTTCGCGCTCGGGGTGCGCTCGTGAGCCTGCGATGACGGAGCCGCTCATCGAACGCACCGAGCTCCTGACCGGGTGGAGCCGCACCGCTCCCACTGCGGCCACGGTGGTCGAGCTCCACGACGTGGGCGACGTCGACGCCGGACTGGCTCGTGCCGGACGGCGGGGTCTGATCGCGCGCGGTCTCGGCCGGAGCTACGGCGACGCGGCGCAGAACGCGGGTGGGATCGTGCTCGACGCCACCACGCTCGCCGGGTTCCACGAGATCGACGTGGAGCGAGGTGTCATCCGCGTCGACGCGGGCGTGAGCCTCGAGGCGATCATGCGCACGATGGTGCCGCTCGGTTGGTTCGTGCACGTCACGCCGGGCACACGTCAGGTGACGGTGGGCGGTGCGATCGCGGCCGACGTGCACGGCAAGAGCCATCACTTCGACGGCAGCTTCTCGAACCACGTCGAGTCGTTCGTGCTCCACACCCCCAAGGGCACGACGACCGTCACCCCCGAGTCCGATCCCGAGCTGTTCTGGGGCACGGCCGGCGCGCTCGGGCTCACCGGAGTGGTCGCGGAGGCGACGATCCGGCTGCTGCCCGTCGAGACGTCGATGATCCGAGCCGAGAACCTGCGCTGCCCCGACCTCGACTCGGTGATGGCGCTGATGGCGGAGGGCGACGACCAGTTCCGGTTCTCCGCCGCGTGGATCGACTGCCTCGCCACCGGTGCGTCGCTCGGACGGTCGGTGCTGTCACGGGGCGACCATGCAACCCTCGACGACCTGCCGAAGAAGCTTCGGCGCGATCCCCTGCGCTTCGCGCCGAAGGCGCTGCTCCCCGCGCCGCCGTGGGCGCCCAACGGCCTGCTCCACCGGTTGAGCGTCGCGGCGTTCAACGAGCTCTGGTACCGCGTCACGCCGTCGCTGCACGGTCACGTCGAGTCGATCTCGTCGTTCTTCCACCCGCTCGACGGCGTGAACGGCTGGAACCGCCTCTACGGCAGCTGCGGGTTCCTCCAGTACCAGTACGTGGTCCCCGACGACGCGCACGGCGCGGTGCGCCAGTCGATCGAGATGCTGAGCGAGGCGCGCGCGGCGTCGTTCCTCGCGGTGCTGAAACGCTTCGGACCCGGCAACCCGGGGCCGCTCTCGTTCCCACAGCCAGGGTGGACGCTCGCGCTCGACATCCCGGCCACCGTGCCCGGCCTCGCCGAGCTCCTCGACCGCCTCGACCAGCTCGTCGCCGACGTCGGCGGCCGCATCTACCTGGCCAAGGACTCCCGGTTGCGCCCCGAGCTGGTCCCCGTCATGTACCCCGAGCTCGACCGCTTCGCCGACCTGCGCGCCCGCGTCGACCCCACCGGCGTGCTCCAGTCCGACCTCCAGCGCCGCCTCGCCCTCCCCTGACCCCTCCTGCTCACCACCAGGTTGCGTCACTGCTACGTGTAATACACGTACGAACGACGCAACCTCGTGGTGAAAGACGAAAGGCTCGATCTCAGATGAAGGACGCGCTCGGATCGGTGCAGTCGGTGCTGGTGCTCGGCGGTGGTTCGGACATCGCCCGGGCGACGGTGCTCGAGCTCGTGCAACGGCGAGCGCGGACGGTGATCCTCGCCGCGCGCGATCCCGAGTCGCTCGCGGCGACGGCCGACGAGCTGCGCGCCGCCGGCGCGACCACGGTGGAGACGCTCGCCTTCGACGCCCGTGACACCGCGTCGCACGAGGCGTTCGTCGCCGACGTGTTCGAGCGAGTCGGTGACGTCGACCTCGCGCTGCTCGCGTTCGGAGTGCTGGGCGATCAGGAAGAGGCGGAGCACGACGGGCGCGCCGCGGTCGACATCGCCGAGGTGAACTACGTCGGGTCGGTGTCGGTGGCGGTGCCGATCGCGCAGCGGATGCGCACGCAGGGACACGGCACCATCGTGGCGCTGTCGTCGGTCGCGGGGGAACGCGCCCGACGATCGAACTTCGTGTACGGCTCGTCGAAGGCGGGCATGGACGCGTTCTTCCAAGGGCTCGGCGACTCGCTCGTCGGGAGCGGCGTGCGCGTGATGATCGTGCGCCCGGGCTTCGTCCACACGAAGATGACGGAGGGAATGGACGCGGCGCCGCTCTCGACGACGCCCGAAGCGGTGGCCGATGCCATCGTGCGCGGCATCGCCCGCGGCCGCGAGACGGTGTGGGTGCCGTCGCAGCTGCGCTACGTGATGACCGTCCTGCGCCACGTGCCGCGCCCGATCTTCCGCAAGCTCCCGATCTGAGCACGGCCGTCGACGGGCAGCCATGAGCCGGATCGACGCCGTCGCCGCGTTCGACTTCGACGGCACGCTGTCGTCGCGCGACAACTTCGTGCCGTTCCTGCGTGAGGTGGCGGGCACCCCGGCGTTCGCGCGTGCGTCCGTCGCCGGCGGCGTCGACATGCTCCGCTCGGGCCGGCCGCAGTGGAGCCGCAACCACTTGAAAGCCGAGGTGCTGCAGCGGCTCTTCGCCGGCCGCGACGCCTCCGACCTCGACCGGGTCGCCCGCACGTTCGCCGCCGACATCCTCGCCCGTCACCTGCGCGCCGAGGCCGTCGAGCTCGCCGACTGGCACCGGACGCAGGGGCACCGCCTCGTGATCGTGTCGGCGTCGCTCGGGGTGTACCTGCGCCCGATCGCCGAGCAGCTCCGGTTCGACGCGGTGCTCGCGACCGAGCTCGAGGTCGGCGACGACGGCACGCTCACCGGCCGCATGGACGGCGAGAACGTGCGCGGACCGGAGAAGGCGCGCCGCCTCGACGCGTGGCTCGCACGCGAAGCGCCGGACGCCACTCCCTTCGTCTGGGCCTACGGCGACAGCTCGGGCGACCAAGAGCTGTGGGCGCGCGCCGACCGCGCCGTGCGCCTCGGCCGCCGCGCGCACCGGGGCACGAGCTGAGCGACGGCTCAGCCGCGGCTGACGAGCTCCTCACGTCCGGCTGGCCGCTCTCTCGCGAGACTTCCGTAGCGTCCGCGGGTATGGACGGGGAGCGCAGTGCGACGGCGCGGCGATGGCTCGGCGGGGCCGGTCTCGTGATGGTGCTCGTGCTGGGCGCGCTGGGCCTCGGCGCGTGCTCGGACGACGACGGCAGCGGCGCGAGCAGCGCGGGCAGGACGGTCACCACCACCGCGCCGACCACCACCACGGGGACGACCGAGTCCGCGGCGCTGTGCGCGATCTTCGACCGGCTCGTCGCCGGTGGCGCCGGACCCGGCGCGCAGTACGAGACGACGACGCCCGAGGGCTGGCAGCAGCGCATCGAGACCACCGGCGAGATCGTCGACGCCGCGCCGCCCGAGTGGCGCGACGACGCCGAGGCGTATCTCCAGATGATGAACGACCGCGCGCAGCTCGCGGCAGAGCACGGCTACGTCGGCGTGCAAGACCTCCCCGCCGGCGTGCGCAACGACTTCATCAGCTCCCACCGGGCGATGCAGGCACAAGTGAACGAACTGATCGCGCACATGAGCTCGGAGTGCAGGATCTCTACCCCGGGCTGAGGCGGACCGCCCGACCGCGAGTCACGAGCTCGGGCTGGGGGGCGTGACGACCTGTTCACGCCCGAGCTGGTAGTCACGCGCGATCGACACGTTGGCCACGCAGCTCCACACCGCGAGCACGACGACCACCGCCGACACCGCGACCACCCAACGCCGCTTCGCGGCCGATGACCGCGCCCAGGTCACGAACGTGTGGAACGCCGCGAAGGCGGGCAGCACGAGCAACGGCAGGAAGTCCGCCATGTAGCGCGTGGTGATGTAGAGGAACACCAACGAAGGGATGGCGGCGCACGCGGCGCCGACGACCGGGAGGTCGAGGGAGCCGAGCGTTGCCACCGTGCGGCGCGCCTTCGCGACGACCATGGTGACGATGCCACCGATCGCGAAGACGAACAACAGCGGCATGGCCGACGGCACGCTCGAGGTGAAGTCGAGCATGTCGTACTGCAGGCTCCCGAACACCGTCGGCCGCCAGGTGGGCAGGCGCACCCAGGGCCACGCGGCGTCGAGGCGGAACGCGTCCGGCCGCAGGTACTGCCACAGGTTGGTGGGTATCGCCTTGACGTTGAACAGCGTCCCGCCGTTGGCGGCGAGGATCTGCACGCGGCCGGGGATGACGCCGTTGGCCGCCTGGTGCTCGAACGGCAGGCTGAACAGCGTCCCGAATTTCGCCACGTTCACGGCGGCGTAGATCGCGAGCGGCACCAACGAGGCGGCCGCCACTGCCGCGACCGTCGTCCATCCGAGCCCCTCGGTCGACAGCCCGACCCGCGCCGCGGCCCGGCCACCCAACTTCCACACGCGCGCGCCGGCGACGGCCAGGGCCAGGAGCGCAAGTGCCGCCGCGGGCCCGAGACCCACGGCCAGGCGGCTCAGCAACGCGAGCAGCGTGAACACCGACGCCAGCAGCAGCACGTGGGGGCGCGGCCGCTCGATCCAGGCCAGGATCGCCTCGAACGCGGCGAACGCGAACGCGAGGCCCCACAGGCTCGCCTCGTGGTACACGTACGGGCCCAGCCCGAGGAAGATCACCGTGCTCCCGATCGCCAACACGAACGCGGTGGCTCCGGCGAAGAGCTCGTCCCACGTGTCGACCGATGCCGGACCACGCGCCCAGCGGCGCGTGCGCCATGAGATGCGCCCCAACCCCACCATCGCGACGACGAACGCGACCAACATCGAGACCACGCCGGTCTGGCCGTCGAGCGAATCGGTGATGGCTGCGCTGGGCAGACGGAGCAGCGCCGGCACGGGACCGAAGTACATGTACGACTTGCCGTCGTGCTCGTAGCCCTCGATGCCGAGGACTTCCTTCGGCATCGACAACTCGCCGTCGAGCAGGCGGTGCGCCTGGACGTCGTAGAAGTCACCCGAGTACGGCACGCGGTGGCCGACGTCGAACGTCCCTTCGGTGATCATCACGAAGAAGACGATCCCCGCGAGGAGCGCGCCGATGGCGAAGCCGCGCGCGTACCGTCGCCCACCGCCCATGGGGGTCGCGTCCGTCACACGATGACGCTCACGGCATGCACCGTGGGCGAGAACCAGTCGTCGAGGAAGGGCAGGTCGACGAGGAGCAGCACGGTCATCACCACGACGCAGGCCGCGAGCACGAGCATGAGCGCCCGCTCACGGTAGAGCTTCTCGGGGTTCTCGACCGGGCTGTCGGGTTTGAGCGCGAGATGGAGGTACATGGCCATGAACACCGCGATGAGCGGGAACGAGACGATCAGCTCCAGGCGGTACCTCACGATGAACGCGCCGAAGAAGAGCATCGCCGCCGACGCGTAGAACATGATCGACACGAGCAGTCGTTCGCTCGTGTAGTGCGCGAACGACGCCCGGTAGCGAGCGGCGTCGTCGCCCGCGCGTTGGAAGTCGTTGTACTCGGCGAAGCGCTTGGCCGCCATGAAGTAGCAGCCGATCATCCAGTAGCTCACGAGCAGCGAGAGCGGCGGGACGACGGTGCTGGTGACGACGTACCAGCCGACGAGCATGCGCAGCGGGTTGTTGACCGCTTCCGACAGCACATCGAGGTAGGCGTGGTCCTTGGTGCGGATCGGCGGCAGGTTGTAGAGGCACCCCATGATCCAGAGGGCGAGCAGCGTGAGCACGAGCTTCCACGTCACCAACGCGCCCAGTCCGAGCCCCGCGAGCATCAGCACGATCCACTGCACGTAGGCGAGCGGGATGATCACCTGTCCCGATGGCACCGGGCGAAATCGCTTGGTGGGATGGTGCACGTCGAAGGGCGCATCCATCAGCTCGTTGATGACGTAGTTGCTCGACGCGACCAGGCACACCGCGGCGAGGGCCACGATGAGGCGCCACCAGATGCCGCTCTCGTCGATGTTCGGCACGATGCCGATGGCGACGACCACGCCCGGAAACACGAACACGTTCTTGAACCAGTGGTCGATGCGACAGATCCGCACGTGCGCGCGCCAGCGCGAGATCGGCGCCGGTGAGAGCACCGCAGCGGCATCGGGATCGGGCGTGCGCAGCTTCATGGTGGGTCACGGCGGACGAGTCGCGTGAGCGGTGACCTTACCGGTGGGGCGTCGCCCCGGCGTGCGGCCTCGACCACTCGCGCGAGACTGCGTCGATGGCCGCCCGTCTCGCTCCCCGAGCCCGCCGAGCCGGTAGCCCGGTCCGGTGCCCCCTCTGCGGCAGGCTCGGAGCCCAGGTGTGGAAGGCGTCGTCGGTGCAGGACGACCTCGTGCCCGAGGACCTCGCGATCACCGACAGCCGGTACGGGACGACGCTGGAGCTCATGCGATGTGCGTGCGGGTTCCGGTTCGCCGACCCTGACGCCGTTCCCGATCTCGTCGCGCTGTACGAAGCGCTCGACGACCAGGCGTACAGCGAGACCGCTGACGTGAGGCGCGTGCAGCAGCGCGCACTGCTCCGCGAGTTGCGACGCGTGCGTCCGGAGGCGAGCAGCCTCCTCGACGTCGGAGCCGCCAACGGCCTGCTCGTCGAGGAGGCGTCACGGGAAGGGCTGCGCGGCGTGGGTGTCGAGCCGAGCCGCGTCCTGGCGGCCGAGGCACGCGACCGGAGCCTCGAGGTGCATCCGGGCGTCCTGCCCCACCCGGCACTCGTGGGGCGACGGTTCGACGTCGTGACGTTGGTCGACGTGATCGAGCACGTGGCCGACCCGGTCGAGCTGCTGCGCCTGGCTCGCGAGCAGCTGACCGAGGACGGCTGCGTCCTCGTGGTCACTCCCGACATCGCGAGCGTCGCCGCGCGGGTGCTCGGACGTCGCTGGTGGCATCTCCGTCTCGCGCACGTCGGCTACTTCACGCGAACGACCCTCACCCGTGCGCTCGCGGGCGCCGGTTTGGTGCCCGAGCGCTGGTGGCGACCCGGCTGGGTCTTCGAGACGGGCTACCTCGTCGAACGGGTCGGTGAGTACGTCCCAGGTGTCGGCAACCTCGCCGCGAAGCACCGGGATGCATCCCTCATGCACCGTGCGGTGCCACTGAACCTTTTCGACTCACTGGCGGTGATCGCTCGGCGCGATCCCAGCCCGTCCTGAACCGGCGCGCCCGACGACCAACGCCGACTGACGCCTTCCACTCCTGAAACACGAGGGCGCTCCGGTAGCCTGAAGCGACCATGTCTTCCTTCCTCGACGCGCTCGCGGAGCGCGTGCTCGTGTTCGACGGTGCGTTCGGCACGTGGGTCCAGGACCAGGGTCTGGGCCCCGACGACTTCGGCGGCCCCGCGCTCGAAGGCTGCAACGAGCGGCTGGTGCTGACCCGGCCCGACCTCATCTCGCGGATGCACGCCGAGTACCTCGAGGCCGGCGTCGACGCGGTGGAGACGGCCACGTTCGGCGCCTTCGGTCTCGTGCTCAACGAGTACGACATCGCCGACGAGACCTTCGCCATCAACGAGCAGGCGGCGCGCCTGGCCAAGCAGGTCGCGGCCGACTTCGCGACTCCCGACCGTCCCCGCTTCGTGATCGGCTCCATCGGCCCCGGCACCCGCCTTCCGTCTCTGGGTCAGATCGCCTTCGCCGAGCTGCGCGACGGCTACGAGGCGATGGTCGCCGGCCAGCTCGCCGGCGGCGTCGACGTCCTGCTGATCGAGACCGTCCAGGACCTCCTCCAGGCGAAGGCCGCCGTCATCGGCGCCCGCCGGGCGATGGCGAGCGCGGGCGTCACGGTGCCGCTCATGGTGCAGGTGACGGTCGAGACCACGGGCCGCCTGCTCGTGGGCTCCGAGATCGGCGCCGCGCTCACCGCGCTCGAGGCGCTGCGGCCCGACGTGATCGGGTTGAACTGCGCCACCGGCCCGGCGGAGATGACCGAGCACCTCCGCTACCTGTCGCAGCACGCGCGCACGTTCCTGTCGTGCCTGCCCAACGCCGGCCTGCCGTCGATCGTCGACGGTCACACCCACTACGACCTCACTCCGGAGGCGCTGGCCGACGCGCACGAGCGCAACGTGTCGGAGTTCGGTCTCAACATCGTCGGTGGCTGCTGCGGCACCACGCCCACGCACCTGCGCGCGGTCACCGAGCGCATCGGCACCCGCGCTCCCGTGGCGCGCACGCCGGAGCAGGAGCCCAGCTGCTCGTCGATCTACAGCCCGGTCACGTTCCACCAGGAGCTCGCGTACCTGGCCATCGGCGAGCGCACCAACGCCAACGGCTCGAAGAAGTTCCGCGACGCGATGCTCGAGAGCGACTGGGACACGTGCGTGCAGATGGCGCGCGACCAGGTGAAGGAGGGCGCGCACGTCCTCGACGTGTGCGTCGACTACGTCGGGCGCGACGGCACCGTCGACATGCACGAGATCGCCAGCCGCTTCGCCACCCAGGCCGCGCTCCCGCTCGTGTTCGACTCCACCGAGCCCGCGGTGCTCGAAGCCGGGCTCCAGCACTTCGGGGGCAAGGCGATCCTCAACTCCGCCAACCTCGAGGAAGGCGAGGAGCCGGGCAAGCGCTTCGACCGCGTGATGTCGCTGGCGCGCGAGTACGGAGCGGCCGTGATCTGCCTCGCCATCGACGAGGACGGCCAGGCCCGCACCGCCGACGACAAGCTGCGGATCTGCCGACGCATCCGCGACCTCGCGGTCGAGCGCTACGGCATCGACGCCACCGATCTGATCTTCGACATGCTCACGTTCCCGCTGGGCTCGGGCTCCGAAGACCTGCGCCGCGACGGCATCGAGACCATCGAGGCCATCCGCCGCGCGCAGACCGAGCTGGCCGGTTCTTCGACCGTCCTCGGCCTCTCGAACATCAGCTTCGGCCTGAAGCCGGCGATCCGCCACGTGCTCAACAGCGTGTTCCTCCACGAATGCCGCGAAGCGGGGCTCCAGGCGGCGATCGTGCACGCGGCGCGCATCATGCCCATGCACAAGATCGACGACCACGTGCGCGAGGTCACCCTCGATCTCGTCTACGACCGCCGCGCCGACGGCTACGACCCGCTCACCGAGCTCATGGCGCTGTTCGAGGGCGTCGATGCCACCGCCGTCGAGCAGGAAGACCGCTCGGGTTGGCCGGTGGAGCAGCGCCTCGAGCACCGAATCATCGACGGCAACCGCGACGGCCTCGAGGCCGAGCTCGACGAACAGCTCGAGTCACGGCCTGCGCTGTCGATCGTCAACGACGTCCTGCTCGAGGGCATGAAGGTCGTCGGCGACCTCTTCGGCCGGGGCGAGATGCAGCTGCCGTTCGTGCTCCAGAGCGCGGAGACGATGAAGGCCGCCGTCTCCCACCTCGAACCGCACATGGAGAAGGCCGACGCCGGGGGCAAGGGCCGCGTGGTGCTCGGTACGGTGAAGGGCGACGTCCACGACATCGGCAAGAACCTCGTCGACATCATCCTCACCAACAACGGCTACGAGGTCCACAACATCGGCATCAAGGCGCCGCTCTCGGCATTCCTGGAGAAGGCCAACGAGGTGCAGGCCGACGCGATCGGCATGAGCGGGCTGCTCGTGAAGAGCACGCTCATCATGCGCGAGAACCTCGAGGAGCTCAACGCGCAGGGACTGGCCGAGATGCCGGTCCTGCTCGGCGGCGCCGCGCTCACGCGCACCTACGTGGAGCGCGACCTGCGCGGGATCTACGAGGGTCGCCTCTTCTACGGCAAGGACGCCTTCGAGGGCCTCCACACGATGGACCAGCTGATGGAGGGCAAGCGCACCGGCGTGCTCGACCCCGACTTCGGCCGCGCGCTCGGTGGACGCGTGCTGCCGCCGCGCAAGTCGGAGATGGAAGCCGAGCGTGCGGTCACCGCCACGGCGGTGCGCTCCGACGTCGCCACCGACGTCGAGATCTTCACGCCCCCGTTCCTCGGCTCGCGCGTCGCCAAGGGCATCCCGCTCGACGACATCGCCGCGTACATCAACGAGACCGCGCTGTTCCGCAACCAGTGGGGGTTCCGCCCCGACAAATCGCTCGCCGAGAACGACGCCGAGTTCAAGGAGCGCGTCCGGCCCACGCTACGGATGCTGCTCGACGAGGCGAAGGCCGAGGGCTGGCTCGTGCCCGCGGCCATCTGGGGCTACTTCCCGGTGAACGCCGACGGCAACGACCTCATCGTCTGGACCGACGACAACCGTCGCGACGAGCGGTTGCGCTTCACGTTCCCGCGCCAGCGCGCCGACCGCCACCTGTGCATCAGCGACTTCTTCCGCTCGGTCGACAGCGGCGACGCCGACTACGCCGCGTTCCAGGCGGTGTCGATGGGCGGGCTCGCCACCGCCCGCGAGCGGGAGCTGTTCGCCGCCGACCGTTACAACGACTACCTCTTCACCCACGGGCTGTCGGTGGAGATCACCGAGGCCCTGGCCGAGCGCTGGCACCACCGCGTCCGTGAGGAGTGGGGCTTCGTGAACGAGGACGGGCCGACCCTCGCCGGCCTCTTCCGCCAGCGGTACCGGGGCTCCCGGTACTCGTGGGGGTATCCCGCGTGCCCCGACCTCGACGACCAGGCCAAGCTCGACGAGCTGCTCGAGCTGCACCGCATCGGCGTGAAGGTCACCGAGGAGTTCATGCTCGAGCCCGAGCAGAGCACCTCCGCGATCATCGTCCCCCACCCCGAGGCCAAGTACTTCACGACTTGACACCGTCGCTCGCCGCCGCTCACTCCGTCCCCGCGGGTGAGCACGGGCGAAGCCCGCACTCGCCCGGATCGCCGGACGCCGTCAGCCACTCCCGCTCACTCCGTTTAGCGGGTGCGCATGGATTCCCATGCGGCATGGGCGAGCTCGGGTTCGCCGGCGAGCAGGTCGAACCGTCGTCCAGCACCGGAGAGCCACAGACGCGCGTACTCGATCGTGGGGCCCATCCAGAGGGCTTGGCGCAACCGGGGCGTGAGCGGTCGGATTCGTGCGGCGTCGACGTGCGGCTGCAACCAGTTCGACGCCGCCGCGTAGAAGCGCTCGTTGAGCTCGGCGACGGGCTCGTCGGTTCGTCCGATGGCTTCCGGCTCACGCCAGTGGAACAGGTAGCGAGCGCGGTCGGGCCGGGCCGCGACCCACTGCAGATGTGAGTGCACGCCGCTCGTGATGCCGGCTTCTGCGCCGGTGCAGCGCCGGAGTGCGGCGAGGTACCCCGCCTGGTAGTCGGCGAGCGTCTCGCGGTACAGGGCGGAGGCGAGGCCCTCCTTGCTCCCGAAGAAGTGGTAGATGCTGCCGGTGCTGGCACCCGAAGACCGCCGGACGTCGTCGATCGTCGTCCCCCCGACGGACTTCGCGAGGAAGCACTCGAGGGCCGCGTCGAGGATGCGCGCACGCCGTTGCCCCGGTACCCGTTCGCCTTGTGCCATGCCGGGCATTAGAATAATGTTCTAGTCCATGAGCGGGACGACTCGATCACCTTCGATCCCCGATGCCGTCGACCACCTGCGCTCGGAGGGCTACGTCGTCCTCGCCGATCTCGTCGGCGGGCACGACCTCGAAGCCATCGAAGAGGAGCTCTCCGCGCATCTCGCCGGGGCCCCCTTCGGCAGGAACGACTTCGAGGGCTTCCGGACCCAGCGCGCCTACGCCCTGCTCGCCAAGGCGCCGACGACGGCGAAGCTCGTCGCCCATCCCGCCGTGCTCGCGGTGCTCGACGAGGTGCTCGATCCGGCGTACCTGCT
>DASUAS010000425.1:0-7240 GCA_035763625.1 Acidimicrobiia bacterium | reverse complement strand
CGATCCGTCGCCCGAGCCGCGCGGTGTCGCCGTTGACGGCGACGCGGCCGTCGGCGATGAGCTCCTCGCAGACGCGACGGGAGCCGAGCCCGGCGCGCGCCAGCACCTTCTGGAGGCGTTCGCCCTCGGGCGGCGCGCCCGGAGGTGGGTCGGCCACCGCCGCCTCAGTCGGAGGAGGGGGAGGAGTGGGAGGAGTCGGGCGCGTCCGAGCCGTCGTCGGCGCTCTCGTCGACGGGGGTGGGATCGTCGCTCACGCGCAACCCGCGCTCGAGCGCCTCCACGACCGACGCGTCGGGCACGAAGTCACCGAGGGGCGGCAGCGCGTCGAGCGAGGGCAGGCCGAGGCGTTCGAGGAACTCGCGCGTCGTGCCGTAGAGCACCGCGGCACCGGGGCCGGGGTCGCGCCCGACCTCGTGCACGTACCCACGTTGCAACAAGGTGGTGAGCGTCGCCTCGACGTTGACGCCGCGGATCGCCGACATCTGCCCGCGCGAGATCGGCTGCTTGTACGCGACGATGGCGAGCGTCTCGAGCGCGGCCGGCGACATGCGCGCGTGCTGGCCGTCGAGCACGAAGCGCTCCACGTAGGGCGCCAGGTCGGGGTGGGTCTGGAAGCGGTAGCCACCGGCGACGTGCGCGAGCACGAAGCCACGCTCGGTGTCCTCGTACTCGCGGGCGAGCTCGTCGCACAGCTCCTCGACCCGGGTGACCGGCAGCTCGACCAGCTGGGCGAGCAGGCGGGCCTCGACCGGCTCCGTCGACGCCAGGACCATCGCCTCGATGGCACGCCGGGCGACGAGATCGGTTGCGGTCTGCTCGGTCACGCGGGTTGGCCCTGCGGCGCCGGTTCGAGGACCACCTCGGGTACCTCGGGCAGGTCGTCGTCGATGCCGAGGTCGATGGCCTCGCGGTCGTCACGGTCGTCGCGGTCGTCGTCGGCGTCGACCGGGATGGCGGGGTCGTCCCAGTCGGCGAGGCTGGCGGCGTCGAGCGCGGTCTCGCCGTCGTGGAGGCGTCGCACCGTGAGCTCGCCGAAGTTGGTGAACTGCAGCAGGTCGACCACGCCCTGCTTGTAGAGCTCGAGCACCGCGAGGAAGCGCACGATCACCTCGAGCCGGTGCGGGGCCCCGGACACGAGGGCCCGGAAGCTCATCGGCTCCGACGCGGGGAGCAGTCGCAACACCGATTCCACCGCTTCGCGCACGCTCGCCCGCACCGGCGCCACGTGGTCGGTGTCGACCACGACGACCGGCGGCGCGGCCATCGCCCGCAGCGCCGCCGCCCGGAGGGCGTCGGGCTTCACCCGCTCCAGCGGGTCGGGGACCATCCAGCGGTAGGGCTCCTCGGGGCCGACCGTGCGCGGGACGCTGCGGTCGGCCCGGCGGATGTGGGCCGCCAGCGCCTGGGCGGCGTCCTTGAACGTCTTGCACTCGAGCAGGCGGGCCAGGAGGAGGTCACGCTCCTCGAAGCGCAGCAGCTCCTCGTCGAGCTCGACCTCGTCGAGCCCGGGCAGCAGGCGCCGGGCCTTGAGCTCCACCAGCGTGGCCGCGATGAGGAGGAACTCGGTGGCCACGTCGAGGTCGAGCTGGTCCATCCGCTCGAGCTCCGAGAGGTAGACGTCGACGATCTCGTGCAACGAGACCTCCCACAGCTCCACCTCCTGCTTGAGGATCAGGTGGAGGAGCAGGTCGAAGGGTCCCTCGAACACGGGGGTGCGGACCGCATACGACATCGGGGTCGAGCGTACCGGCCGCCGACTCCCGCGAAGAGCATCCCGACGAATGACCCCGGGACCGTCGCGACCCCGCTTGTAACCTCGGCCGCCATGCCGCGCGTGTTCTCGGGCATCCAGCCCACCGGGGAGATCCACCTGGGCAATTACCTGGGCGCCGTCCAGCACTGGGTGACGGCCCAGGAGACCTCCGCCGGGCCCGACCAGACCCTCTACTGCGTGGTCGACCTCCACGGCCTCACCCTGCCGTGGGACAACGCCTCCTACGCCGCGGCGACCCGCCGCACCGCCATGCTGCTGCTGGCGTCGGGTCTCGACCCCGAGCGCTGCACCCTGTTCGTGCAGAGCCACGTGCACGAGCACACCGACCTCACCTGGCTCCTCAACTGCATCGCCACCTTCGGCGAGCTGCAGCGCATGACCCAGTTCAAGGAGAAGGGCCGGGGCCGCGAGTCGGTCAGCGTCGGCCTCTTCGACTACCCGGTGCTCATGGCCGCCGACGTGCTCGCCTACGACACCGAACGGGTGCCGGTGGGCGACGACCAGCGCCAGCACCTCGAGCTCGCCCGCGACATCGCCATCCGCTTCAACCACCGCTGTGGCGACACGCTCGTCGTGCCCGAGTCGAGCATCCCGCCGGTCGGCGCGCGCGTCATGGACCTGCAGCACCCCACCGCGAAGATGTCGAAGTCGGCTGATTCCCCCCAGGGCACGATCAACCTCCTCGACGACCCGAGCTCCATCACCAAGCGGATCAAGGGCGCGGTCACCGACTCCGACAACGAGGTGCGCTTCGACCCCGACGCCAAGCCCGGGGTGTCGAACCTGCTCTCGATCCTCGGCGCGGTGACGAACCGGTCGCCGGAGGCGGTCGCGACCGACTACGAAGGTTCCGGGTACGGGGCGCTCAAGGGAGCCGTGGCCGACGCGGTGGTGGAGTTCGTCCGCCCCCTGCAGGAGCGCTACGCGACGCTCGCGGCCGACCCGGCCGAGGTGGCGCGCATCCTCGAGGTGGGCGCCGACCGCGCCCAGGGGCTCGCGGCCGCGGTCATGGTCCGCGTGCGCGACGCGGTCGGACTGCTGCCCCGGGGGGCGTGATGCCCGACGAGCTCGACGACGACGTCGCGCCGGAGAGCGATCCCAACCCGCGCTACCGCCGCCGCGCCGAGGAGCTCGAGTTCGACCGGGTCGCGTTCTTCAGCGACGCGGTGTTCGCCATCGCCATGACGCTGCTCGTGGTCGGAATCGGCATCCCCCATGTGCACGAATCGAAGATCGCGGACGAGCTCGCCCACAAGAACAACGAGATCTTCGGCTTCTTCCTCAGCTTCTTCGTGATCGCGCTGTACTGGCTCGCGCACCACCGCTTCTTCGCCAAGCTCGCCGCGGTCGACACGCGGTTCATGCGGATCAACCTGGTCTACCTCGCCGGCATCGCCTTCATGCCCTTCCCCACCGCGCTGGTCGGTCTGTACGGCAGCGAGCAGGCGGTCGTCATCGTGCTCTACGCGATCACGCTCGCCATCGTGAGCTTGCTCGACGCCGCTCTGTTCTGGCACGCGCAGCACGCCCGCCTCCTGCGGCGGCAGCTCGACGAGACCGCGTTCCGGAACTACATGATCGCTTCGATCGCGCCCGCCGTCGTGTTCGCGGTCTCGATCCCGATCGCGGTGTTCGACGACCCCGGCCTCGGGCTGCTCTCGTGGCTGCTGATCTTCCCGGCCGAGCTCCTCATCGGGAAGTACCTCCGCACGAGTTGACCGGGTCCGCACGCCCGACCGACGCCGGGCGCCGCCCGGTGGCGGGCGCGAGGACTGAGCGCGCGGGAGCGAGCGACGGGAATCAGTCGTTGTCGGCTTCGTCGAGGGCGACGACGACGGGCTCCGGGATCGGGAGGTCGGCCCACGTCGACGGGTCGTGGTGCGCGGCGGCCCACTGCGCCGCCTCCTCGGGCTCGCCCGCGATCCGGATGCGGTCGGCACCGAGCTCGGCGTGGCGGAGGTACAGCCCGACCCGGCGCGTGAACCCGCGCGACTCCGACCACGCCGCCGCGTGCTCGCGCCCGGCGGCCGCGCCCGACACCGTCGCGACCACCCGGCTGTAGACGCCGAGGCGGCTGTCGAGCTTGCCGATGTCGTGGAGCAGCGCCGCCGACAGCCATCGGGGATCGTCGGCGTCGGGCGTGCCGGCCAGCCGCACCTGCACGTCGCGGGCGACACCGATGGCGTGGCGCTGGTCGTGGTGGGGCTGGCGACGGAACTGCGTGAAGCCGGCCGGTGTGAGCACGGTCTCGACCCAGGCGACGTCGTCGGCGCGCGGTGGCCCCGGCCACAGCGCGCGCACGAAGCGCCCGGAGAGGTGGACGATCTTCATCGAGGCGTCTTCATGGCGGCGTCTTCACGGGCGCGTCATCGGGTCATCGGAACACGAAGTTGAACAGCCGGTCGCTGATCGGGTTGAGCACCTCTGCGATCGCGCCGGTCCAGAACACGAGGACGAGCAGGACCAGGAGCCCGTAGGGCCGGAACTTGTACCAGCTCGGCAGCCAGCGGGCCGGGAGCACGCGCTCGAGCAGCGCGGAGCCGTCGAGCGGCGGGATCGGCAACAGGTTGAACACGCCGAGCAGCAGGTTGACGGTGGCGAACGAGAACAGGATCCGGGTGCCGAGCGGGAGCTGCTCGTAGAAGACGACCTGGGGACCGTTCTCGTAGAGCGCCCGGGCGGCGAGGGCGGCGGCGGCCATGAGCGTGAGGTTGGTGGCCGGGCCGGCGAGGCTCACGTAGAGCATGTCTCGGCGGGGCTTGTGCAGTCGGCCGGGGTTCACCGGCACCGGCTTGGCGTACCCGAACACCGGCAGCCCGACGATCGCGCCCATCGCGGGCAGGACGATCGACCCGAACGGGTCGATGTGGGACACCGGGTTCAGGGTGAGCCGCCCGGCCTCCTTGGCGGTGCGGTCGCCGAACCAGAGGGCGACCACACCGTGGCTGATCTCGTGCAGGATCACCGCGACGACGAGGCACCCGAACCAGATGAAGGTCTGCTCGTCGATGTGCACGGGGCGTCCGGTCCGGGCCGAGTCAGAGCCGGGTCAGAGCCGAATCAGAGCCGGGTCAGCGCCGAGCTAGCGACGCTTCGACGCGCACCTGATGCACAGGCGTGCCGCCGGCATCGCCTCGAGGCGCGCCTCGCTGATGCGCTGGTGGCACGACTCGCACTCGCCGTAGGTGCCGTCGGCGAGCTTGGCGAGCGCGTCCTCGATCTCCTGGAGGGTCTCGGTGAGCTGTCCCGAGAGCGCCTCGACCTCGCCCCGTTCGGCGGTGACCTGGCCCGAGTCGGCGAAGTTCTCGTCGAAGTCGAGGTTGGCGCCCGCAGGATCCGAGGAGGCGCCACGGCCGAGGTTGGAGAGCTGCTCCCGGACCCGGGCGCGCTCCTCCTGGAGCTGGTCGCGCAGCAGCTGCTGAGACGTCTCGGTCATCGCCCCAGTCTACTGCCGGGCCCCTTTCCCCGGCCCTCGGTTCCCGGCGCCGGAAGCTCCGCGTCCAGGGCGCCTCGCGCGCGGGTGAGCGGCGTCGTAGACCGCGCGCAACCGCTCCGGCGACACCTTGGTGTACACCTGCGTGGTCGACAGGCTGGCGTGGCCGAGCAGCTCCTGCACCACGCGGATGTCGGCACCGCGGTCGAGCATGTGGGTGGCGCACGAATGCCGCAACACGTGCGGGAACAGGCGGCCTGCCAGCCCGGCGCGATCGCCGGCGGCACGGACGATGAGCCACGCGCCCTGCCGGGTGAGACGCCCGCCCCGTGCGTTGAGGAACAGCGCGGTGGTGCGCGAACGCGCCCCGACGAGCTCGGTGCGACCGGTCGTGAGGTAGTCGCCCACCGCCTCGCGCGCCGAGCGGCCGAGCGGCACCACCCGCTCCTTCGATCCCTTGCCCATCACGCGCACCAGGCCGTCGTAGAGGTCGATGTCGCCGAGATCGAGGCCGACCAGCTCGCTGATGCGGAGGCCGCCGGCGTAGAGCAGCTCCAGGATGGCGCGGTCGCGCCGCGGTCGGGGGCCGTCGCCCGGCACCGCGCCGAGCAGGGCGTCGACCTCGGCCTCGGTCAGCGCCTTGGGGATCCCCTGGGGCACGCGGGGCGCGCCGACGTCGCCGCTCGGGTCGTCGTCGAGCAGACCCTCCTCCACGCAGAAGCGGTGGAACGACCGGACCGCGGCGAGCGCGCGCGCGATCGACGACTCCTTGTACTTCGGTCGGCCCTCGTCGGTGCGCGCCTGCTGCAGCTCCTCCACGAAGCCCGCGACGATCGCCTCGTCGACGCCATGTACGTGGCCGGCCGCATCGCCGGTCACGCCCCGGCGGCGCAGGTAGTCGGCGTAGCGGCGCAGGTCGCGCCGGTACGCGGCGAGGGAGTTCGGCGCCAGCCCGCGCTCGACGCGCAGCCACGTGTCGTGCTCCGCCAGCAGCCCGTCGAGCTCGTCGGCCACCGCGCGCTCCCCGCCCGCTCGGCGCCGGCTACCGGGCGGCGAGGAACTGGCGTGCGAGCAGGAGGCCGATGATGCTCTTGGCGTCGACCAGCTCCCGGGCCGCGACCAGCTCGTCGACCCGGTCGAGCGCGACCCGCTCGATGGTCATCGCCGCCTCCTCGTGGCTCACCGCGGCGCGCGCCGTCGCCTCGAGCTCCGTGGCCAGGAACAGGTGCGTGTACTCGTCGCAGAAGCCGGGCGAGTTGTAGAACTCGGCCAGCTCGTCGAGCCGACCGGCGACGAAGCCGATCTCCTCCTCGAGCTCGCGGTTCGCGGTGGTCTCGGGCGCTTCGCCGTCGACGTCGCGCTTGCCGGCCGGCACCTCGAGCAGCGCCTGTCCGGTGGCGACGCGCCATTGGCGCACCAGCACCGCGTCGTGTCCACCGTCGCCCCGCGCGATCACGGGCACCACCACCACCGCACCCGGGTGGCGAACGACGTGGCGGTCGAACTCCTCACCGGAGTCGCTGGCGACGTGGAGGCGCGCCATCGAGAGGAAGCCGGCGTCGCAGAGCGTCTCGGAGTCGACGATGCGGAAGCCGTCGCCCGGCGCGCCTCCCTCGCGCGAGGCCGGGGTGTCGGTCACCCGATGGTGCCGGCGGGCTCGTCGATCGGGAGCGGCAGGCGCGGCTCGCGCCCTTCGGCCCGCTCGCGCGCGGCCTCGACGAACGCCGCGAACAGCGGGTGCGGGCGGTCGGGGCGGCTCTTGAACTCGGGGTGCGCCTGCGTGCCCACGAAGAACGGGTGGTCGGGCAGCTCCACGAACTCGACCAGGCGGTCGTCGGGCGAGGTGCCCGAGCACACGAGGCCGGCGTCCTCGAGCCGGGAGCGATAGCGGTTGTTCACCTCGTAGCGGTGGCGGTGACGCTCGTAGATGACCTCGTCGCCGTACGCCTTGTGGACGATCGAGCCGGGCTGGAGCTTCGCCGCGTAGGCACCGAGACGCATCGTGCCGCCCATGTCGACGACGTTGCGCTGCG
>DASUAS010000424.1:0-10342 GCA_035763625.1 Acidimicrobiia bacterium | reverse complement strand
CCGAGCGCGCGGCCGAGCACGCGATCGGGCACGCGCAAGCCGGCGCGCACCGCCGGGACGCGCACGACGACCCGCGCCCAGCCGGCTCCGCGCGCGACCACCCGGCCGTTCGCGATCGGGCGCGTGGGCGGGCTCCTCGCGCTCGTGACCGTGTTCGCACTGATCACCGCGGTCGTGTTCCACGTGGTGCTGGCGCAGCACCAGATGGAGCTCGATCGTCTCGACGGCCAGATCGCCCAGGAGCAGCGCACGTACGAGCAGCGGCGGCTGACCGCCTCGTTGCTCGCGTCGCCGCAGCGCGTCATCGAGGAGGCCAAGCGGCTGGGGCTCGTGCAACCACCCGGACCCGCGCAGACCCTGTACGTCCCGAAGGCACCGTTGCCCGAGGCCGACGACGGATCGACCGCCGACACCATCGCCGACTGGTCGAAGACGAAGCCGAGCCTTGACCCCCAGCAACCGTGATCCACGCGGCGCCCGCCGCCCGCCCACGTCGGGGCCTGCACCCGCGCGCCGGCCGGCGCGGGGTCCGGCACGGTCTGCCGCACGCGCGCCCGTAGCACGCGGTCCGGTTCCGGCGCGCCACGGCCGTCCGGCGACGCGCCAGGCCCCGGCGCGGCCGCGCACGACGACCCGTCCGAAGCGCGCGCCGGCCCGACCGCTGCCACCGATCCGAGCCCGGGTCCTCGGCATCGTCCTGGTGACGGTGCTGGCGTTCGCCGGCATCGGTGTGCGCCTGTTCGACCTCCAGGCGCGCGACCGCTCCCACCTCGAATCGCTCGGCGTCGGCCAGCGGATGCGGACGGTCACCGTCCCCGCCGAGCGGGGCAACATCTTCGACCGGAACGGCAAGGTGTTCGCGGTCTCGGTGCCCCAGACGACGATCGTCGCCGACCCGCGCGTGATCAAGGATCCCGACGTGTACGCGGCCAAGCTGGCACCGATCGTGCACGCCGACCAAGCCGAGCTCGAGGCTCGGCTGGCGAACCGCAAGAGCGCATTCGCGTACGTCGCGCGGAAGGTCGACGACCCGACCGCCAAGCAGGTGCGCGACCTCGACCTGGTCGGCATCTCGTTCCAGGACGAGTCGAAGCGCTTCTACCCGACCGGCCCCGTCGCGGCGCCGGTCGTCGGCTTCGTCGGCACCGACAACAACGGGCTCGGCGGCATCGAGTACGACTTCGACAAGGTCCTCACCGGCCAGCCGGGTCGCGTGCAGGTGGAGCGCGACCCGCAGGGCAACGACATCCCCGGCGGCGAGCACCAGGTCGCGCCGGCCAAGCGCGGCCAGGACGTCGTGCTCACGATCGACTCGTCGCTGCAGTGGAAGACCGAGCAGGCACTCCTGCAGGGCGTCACGTCGATGAACGCCCACCAGGGCATGGCCATCGTCGTCGACGTGCAGACCGGCGACGTCCTGGCGATGGCGACGGTCGACGGCGCGACCGACAGCGCGCCCGCGCAGGCGGCGCCGGCGACGGAGAGCACCCATCCGGTCGCCGACGTCTACGAGCCCGGGTCGACCAACAAGGTGATCACGATGGCCGGGGCGATCCAGGAAGGGCTCATCTCGCCCGACAGCAGCTTCACGGTCCCGGACTCGATCACCGTCGGCGACGCGGTCTACCAGGACGACGAGGACCATCCGACGGAGCAGTTGACCGCGTCCGACATCCTCGCCCAGTCGTCGAACGTCGGCACGATCGAGATCGCGCGCAGCCTCGGCAAGGACCGCCTCGCGAACTACCTGCGGGCGTTTGGCTTCGGCCAGCGCACTGCGTTGAACCTCCCGGGCGAGGCGTCGGGCGTGACCTTCGACGCCGCCAAGTACACCGACACCAGCATGGGCGCGGTGCCGATCGGCTACGGCATCTCGGTCACCGCCATGCAGATGCTCGACGTGTACAGCACGATCGCCAACCACGGGATCGCCCGCCCGCCCCGGCTGGTGGCGGCCACCATCGACGCCGACGGCACCCGCCACGACCAGCCCCTCGCGCCGCCCCGCCAGGTGGTGTCGGCGGCGGCCGCCGAAGCGGTCAACGGGATGCTGCAGAAGGTGGTGGCCGACCCCGTCGGCACCGGCACCAAGGCCGCCATCCGCGGCTACGCCGTGGCGGGCAAGACCGGCACCGCTCGCAAGGCGCCCTACGACAGCGGGGAGTACAACGCCTCGTTCGCGGGGTTCGCGCCCGCCGACAACCCGCGCCTGGCGGCCATCGTGGTGATGGACTCGCCGCAGGGCAGCATCTACGGCGCCGACGCCGCCGCGCCCGTGTTCCAGCAGATCATGCAGTTCGCGCTCGGCTACGAGCGGGTCCCGGCGTCGTGAGCGCCGCCCCGCCGACGACGGCCGATCGCCCGCCCGTCATCGGGCGCGCGACGAGCGTCATCGGGATGGGGAGGACCGACCGGTACCCTTCCTTGTCCAGTCCCGTGACCGACTCGAGAGGACGCCCCCGCGTGCGCTGGCACGACCTGCTCGCCGGTCTCGACCGCGCGTTCGGGGTCGACCAGGCCGGCGATCCCGACGTCGAGATCGTGGCGATCACCCACGACAGCCGCCGCACGACCGCGGGGTCGTGCTTCGCGTGCATCCCCGGTGCCGTCACCGACGGCCACGACCACGCGCCCGACGCGGTCGCGCGGGGCGCGGTGGCGCTGCTGGTCGAGCGCCGGTTGCCGCTGCCCGTGTCGCAGGCGCAGGTGGCGAACGTGCGGGCGGCACTCGGTCCGCTCGCGGCCATGTTCTTCGGACACCCGTCGGCCTCGATGCGGGTGCTCGGGGTCACCGGCACCAACGGCAAGACGACCACGACGTACCTGCTCGAGTCGATCGCACGTCGCGCGGGCGACCGCGTCGGGGTGGTCGGCACCGTCGGCGCGCGCGTCGCGGGAGAGACGATCAGCGGACCGCTCTCCGGCGCGCACACCACGCCGGAGGCGAGTGATCTCCAGGCGCTGCTCGCACACATGCGCGACGCGCACGTCGGCACCGTCGCGATGGAGGTGTCGTCGCACGCGCTGCACCAACACCGAGTCGACGGCGTGCAGTTCGCCGCGGTCGGCTTCACCAACCTCAGCCGCGAGCACCTCGACTACCACGGTTCGCTCGATGCGTACTTCGAGGCCAAGGCGATGCTGTTCACACGCGCGCGCACTTCCGCCGCGGCGGTGAACGTCGACGACGCGCGTGGCGTCGAGCTCGCGGCGCGTGCGGCGCGCGAAGGGATCGACGTGTGGACGTACGCGGTCGGCGACGCGACGACCGACGTCGGCGTGGCCGCGGTGGACTACGGCGCGTCCGGGACCCGCGCCACCATCGTCGACCGCCGCCGCGGTGTCGAAGCCGTCGTCGAGGTCCCACTGGTCGGGTCGTTCAACCTCGCCAACGCGCTGACGGCAGCCGCGACCGCCCGCGCCGCCGGCCTCGCTTTCGAGGTGGTGGCGGCGGGCCTGGGCGAGCCCCTGGTCGTGCCCGGGCGGATGGAGCGGGTCGACGTCGGCCAGCCGTTCGCGGTCCTGGTCGACTACGCCCACACCCCCGACGCCCTGGCCCGGGTGCTGGCCGCGGCGCGCCCGCTGGCCGCCGACGGCGCTCGGGTGCTCTGCGTCTTCGGCTGCGGGGGCGACCGCGACCCCGGCAAGCGCCCGCTCATGGGCGCGGCGGTGGCCGCGGGTGCTGACGTCGCCGTGGTCACCTCCGACAACCCCCGCTCCGAGGACCCGCAGGCGATCGCCGACGCGGTGCTGCCCGGGCTGCGCGACGCGCGCACGGTGCGCGTCGAGCTCGACCGACGCGCCGCCATCGCGGGCGCGTTCGCCGAGGCCGCGCCGGGTGACGTCGTCGTCGTCGCCGGGAAGGGCCACGAGAGCGGGCAGACCACCGGCGGCCAGACGGTGCCGTTCGACGACCGCGTCGTCGCGCGCGAAGAGCTCGGAGCGCTCGGGTGGAGCTGAGCGCGGCCGAGCTCGCCAGGATCACCGGCGGTGTACTCGTCGCCGGCGCGCCGCACGCGCGCGCGACGTCGTTCACGATCGATACGCGGCTCATCGAGCCGGGGGCGTGCTTCGTGGCGCTCGTGGCCGAGCGCGACGGTCACGACTTCGTCCCTGACGCGTTCGCTCGCGGCGCGAGCGTTGCGATCGTGAGCGACGCCCGTGATCACGTCGCACCGCACGGCGGCGCGGTGGTGCGCGTCGACACCGCGTTCGGTGCCCTCGCCGACCTGGGACGCGTGGCGCGGCGCGCGCTCGGTGACGTCGTCGTCGTCGGGGTCACCGGCTCCGCGGGGAAGACCGGCACCAAGGACCTCACCGGCGCGGCGCTGGCACGGAAGTTCTCGTTGCACGCCAGCCCCGGCTCGTACAACAACGAGGCGGGTGTTCCACTGACCCTCCTCTCGGCGCCGGCCGGCACGGAGGCGATCGTGCTGGAGATGGGCGCACGGGCGCACGGCGACATCGCGACCCTCTGCGCGGTGGCGAGCCCCACCATCGGGGTCATCACCAACATCGGCCTCGCGCACGCCGGCTCGTTGGGCGGACGTGAGGGCGTGGCACGCGCCAAGGGCGAGCTGCTCGAGGCACTCGACGCGTCGGGCACCGCCGTCCTCGACGCCGACGACCCCGCGACCCCGGGCCTCGCGGCGCGCACCGCGGCCACCGTGCTGCGCGTGTCGGCCGCCGACCGCGGTTCCGGTGACACCGACGCCGACGTGCGTGCCACCGGGATCGTTCTCGATGCCGACCTTCGTCCTCGCTTCACGCTGGCGTCGCCGTGGGGGAGCGGGGAGATCGTGCTCGCGGTGCGTGGCGCGCACCAGGTGGTGAACGCCTCGCTCGCGGCGACGGTCGCGCTCGCTCACGGCGTGCCGTTCGACGCGGTCGTCGCCGGTCTGGCCACCGTGCAGCCCGCGCCCTGGCGCATGGAGGTGGCGCGGACCGCCGACGGCGTGGTCGTGCTCGACGACGCCTACAACGCCAACCCCTCGTCGATGGCGGCCGCGCTCGAAGCCCTCGCCCGGATCGAGGTCGCCGGCCGGCGGGTGGCGGTCCTCGGCGAGATGCTCGAGCTCGGCGCTCTCAGCGCGTCCGAGCACGCGACCCTCGGCGACCTGGTGGGCGCCACCGCGGTCGACACGCTGGTGGCCGTGGGACCGGAGGCGGCGCCCATGGCCGAGCGCGCGCGCGCGGCGGGGGTCGCGGTCACCGAGGTGCCCGACGCCGCCACCGCGTTGGAGACGGTCAGCGAGTTCGTGCACGGCGGTGACGCGGTGCTGGTGAAGGGCAGCCGGGCGGTCGGGCTCGAGCTGGTGGCCATCGCGCTGCGCGGCTCGCCCCGGTCCGAGGAGGACGACGACGGCGGCGAGGGGGCCGGCGCGTGATCGCGCTGCTCGTCGGCACCGGTGCCGCCTTCGTGCTGTGCATCCTCTCCACGCCCGCGCTCATCCGCGTGTTGAAAGCCAAGGGCATCGGTCAGCAGATCCGTGACGACGGCCCGTTCGCACACCCGCACGAGAAGAAGGCGGGCACGCCGACGATGGGTGGCATCGCCATCGTCGTCAGCGCGCTCTTCGGCTACCTGGTCGCGCACGTCAGCACCGAGCAGACGAAGTTCGCCCGCACCGGCATCACGCTCATGGCCCTGGTCATCGCGATGGCCGGCGTCGGCTTCGTCGACGACTACCTCGGCGTGCGGCGGGGCCGGAACCTCGGGTTGCGGAAGCGGGGCAAGACCGGTGGCCAGGTCCTCGTCGCGATCGGCTTCGCCCTGCTCGCACTCAACTACGTGAACGTGTCGACGCACCTGTCGTTCACGCGCGTCTTCGACCTGAACCTCGGCACCGGCGTCTGGTTCGTGCTCGCCATCTTCTGGGTCTACGGCTTCTCCAACGCGGTCAACATCACCGACGGCCTCGACGGCCTCGCGGCCGGTTCGGCGGCGATGGTGTTCGCCGCGTTCGTCATCATCACGTTCTGGCAGTTCCGCCACCCCGGCATCTACCACGTGCTCGCTGCCGGATCACTCGACCTCGCCATCGTCTCGGCCGCGATGTTGGGCGCGTGCCTCGGCTTCCTGTGGTGGAACGCCGCGCCTGCGCAGGTGTTCATGGGCGACGTCGGCTCACTCGCGCTCGGCGCTGCGATGGCGGGGCTCTCGCTGCTCACCAACACCATCCTGCTGCTCCCGCTCCTCGGTGGGCTCTACGTGTTCGAGACCCTCTCGGTGATCGCCCAGGTCATCTCGTTCCGCGTGTTCCACCGGCGCGTGCTGCGCATGGCACCGATCCACCACCACTTCGAAGTCGGCGGCTGGCCCGAGTTCACCGTGATCGTGCGCTTCTGGTTGCTCGCGGGCCTCCTCGTCGCGCTCGGCCTCGGCTTCTTCTACGCCGACTTCATCCGCATCCCCGGGGTGCTCGACTGATGCGCGTCCTCGTCGTGGGCCTGGCGACGACCGGTGCGTCGGTCGTGTCGTACACGCGGGCCGCGGGTCACGACGTCACCGTGATCGACGACGCGCCCGGCACGGGTGAGGCGTACGCGGCGCGGGTGGCGCGCGCGCAGGCCGACGGCGCGCGCGTGCTCGAGCGTCCCGGCGCCGCCGAGGCCGCCGCCGAGGCCCGCGCCGCCGACCTGGTGGTGCCGAGCCCGGGCGTGCATCCCGACCACCCCGCGCTCGTCGCCGCCCACGAGGCCGCGGTGCCGATCCGCTCCGAGATCGACCTGGCCGCCGCCCGGATCCGTGCCCGCCCCGACGCCCCGCGCCTGGTCGCGGTCACCGGCACCAACGGCAAGACGACGGTCACCACGCTCGTCGACCGCATCCTCCGCGCCGCGGGGATCGCCAGCGCCGCGGCCGGCAACATCGGTCGTCCGCTGCTCGACGCCGCCGGTGACGACGTCGACGTCATCGTCGCCGAGGTGTCGTCGTTCCAGCTCACGTTCATCAGCGACGCCTTCGCGCCCGACGTCGCGGTGCTGCTCAACGTGGCCGAGGACCACGTCGACTGGCACGGTTCGGTCCACGCGTACGCGCAGGCGAAGGCCGAGCTCTTCCGCCACCAGGGCGCGTCGGGCCTGCTCGTCGTGAACCGTGACGACCCGGTGGCGCTCGGCCTCGCCCGTGACGCGCCCGGTCGCATCACCCGGTTCGGTCTCGGGGTTCCCGCCCCCGACGACTTCGGGGTGCGCGGGGCCGACCTCGTCGGTCCGCCCGGGGTGCTGGGCGCGGTCCCGGCGTCGGGCGCGCCGCACGACATCGCCAACGCGCTGGCCGCGGCCGCAGCGGCCCTCGCCGTGGGCGCCGACGTCGACGCGGTGGCGCGCACCCTGGACGGCTTCACCGGGCTCGCGCACCGTGTGCAGCTGGTGGGCGAGCACGACGGTGTGCGCTGGTACGACGATTCGAAGGCCACCAACCCGCACGCCACTGCCAGCGCGCTCGCCGGCTTCGAGCACGCGGTGCTGATCGCAGGCGGTCGCAACAAGGGCCTCGACCTCGGTGGTCTCCGCATCCACGCCGCGCAGCTGCGCGCGGTGGTCGCCATCGGCGAAGCCGCGAGCGAGGTGGAAGCCGCGTTCGCCGACGCGGTCCCGGTGACACGCGCGGGATCGATGCGCGACGCGGTGCGCGCCGCGGCCGCGCACGCGCTTCCCGGCGACGCGGTTGTGCTCTCGCCCGCGTGTGCTTCGTTCGACTGGTACGAGAGCTACGCGGCGCGTGGTGACGACTTCGCGCGCGAGGTGAGAGCGCTCGAGGTCGACTCGGCGAGGTGTCCGGACGGGGAAGGACGGGGAGCATGACCGCGTTCACCAGCCCGCTGCGCGCCACGCGCCACGCGGAGCGATCACCGAAGAACGGGACGGCGACGAAGGGGAGGACCACGCGGTCGTCGACCGCGGTGTTGCTCGTCGCGACCGTGGCGGTGCTCAACGTCGTCGGCGTGGTCATGGTGTTGTCGGCGTCGTCGGTGGCGTCGCTCACCGACTACGGATCACCCTGGTACTTCTTCTTCCGTCAGATCATGTGGACCGTGCTCGGGCTCGGCGCGTTCGTGTTCGCGGTGCGCTTCGACTACCGCCGCTGGCGCACGCTCGTGCGTCCGCTCCTCATCGGCAGCGCGGCCCTCCTCGTCGTGGTCCTCGTCCCGGGCATCGGCATCTACGTGTCCGGGTCCCGTCGGTGGCTGGGCATGGGCATCTTCCGGTTCCAACCCAGCGAGATCGCCAAGCTGGCGCTGATGCTGTACGCGGCCGACCTCGTGAGCCGCCGGGGGGGCGAGCTGCACGACTGGCGACGTGTGGTCCGTCCCGTGATGGTGGTGCTGGTGCTCTTCGCCATGCTGGTGATGAAGGAACCCGACCTCGGCTCGACGATGGTGCTGGCACTGGTCGTGCTCGCGGTGCTGGTCGCGGGCGGGGTGAAGAAGCGCCATCTGGCCGTGGTGTTCGGCCTCGGGATCTCGGCGGTCACGATCCTCGCGCTGGCCGAGCCGTATCGACGCACCCGCATGCTCACGTTCCTCGACCCGTTCAAGGACTCGAGCAACGCGGGCTACCAGATCTCGCAGTCGCTGATCGCGCTCGGCAGCGGAGGCTTGACCGGCGTCGGTCTCGGCGCGGGCCGGGCGAAGTGGAACTTCCTGCCCAACGCGCACACCGACTTCATCTTCGCCATCATCGGCGAGGAGCTCGGCCTGATCGGCTGCTTCCTCGTGATGGGGTTGTTCATCGCCTTCGCCGTGCTCGGCGCCCGAGCCGCGCTGCGCGCGCCCGACCGGTTCGGCGCGCTGCTCGCGGCCGGCGTGACGGTGTGGGTCGTCGGACAGGCGGTCATCAACATCGGCGCGGTGGTCGGCCTGCTGCCGGTCACCGGGATCCCGCTCCCGTTCGTGTCGTTCGGCGGGTCGGCGCTGATCATGACCATGCTCGCGACGGGGATCCTCGTGAACGTCGCCCGCCAGGGGCGCATCCCGGGCCACCGCCAGGTCCGGACCGCGCCGCGCACCGCGAGCGGCGCTCGCCGGTGAGTGCTCGCCGGTGACGCCGGTGACGCCGACCGAGGTCCTGATCAGCGGCGGTGGCACCGGGGGTCACGTCTTCCCGGCCCTCGCGCTGGCCGAGGAGCTCGTCGCCCGCGGCCACGCGCGCGAACGCATCCGCTTCGTCGGCGCCGCCCGTGGGTTGGAGGCGACCGCGGTGCCCGCCGCGGGGTTCGTGGTCGAGTTGCTCCCCGGCCGGGGGCTCGAGCGGAGCCTGGCGCCCGACGCGATCGGCCGCAACCTGCGCACCACCTACGACACCGCGGTCGCCTTCGCCCGCGCGTCCGCCCTCGTCGGCCGGTTGCGGCCGTCGGTCGTCGTGGGCGTCGGCGGCTACGCGTCGCTCCCGGCGCTGGTCGCGGCGCGGGCCCGGGGCATCCCCGCGGTCGTGCACGAGGCCGACGCCCATCCGGGCCTGGCCAACCGGGTCGCGGTGCGTCTCGGCGCCCGGGCCGCGGTTTCGCTGCCGGGCACGCCGCTCCGGGGCGCGGTCGTGACCGGCAACCCCATCCGGCCCGCGATCGCCGCGGTCGAGCGCGCACCCGTGACCCCGCCGCGGATCGCGGTGGTCGGCGGCAGCCTCGGGGCGCGCTCCCTCAACCGGGCGGTCCTGGGGCTCTACGACCGGTGGCGCGACCGCACCGACCTCACGATCCACCACGTGACCGGCACCCGCGACTACCAAGGGTGCACCACGGAGCTCGAGGCACGGCGCGCCCCGGGTGACCGACTGTCGTATTCGCTCGTCCCGTTCGAGGAGCACATGGAGGTCGTGTACACCGAGGCGACGTTGGTGGTGTCCCGTTCGGGCGGGATGACCGCCGAGCTCACGACCGTCGGCATGCCGTCGGTCCTCGTGCCGCTGCCCGGCGCGCCCGGAGACCACCAGACCGCCAACGCCGACGCGCTGGTGGCGGCGGCGGCGGCGGTGAAGATCCCCGACTCCGAGCTCGACCCGGACCGGCTCGCCGCCGAGCTCGACGTCCTGCTCGCCGATCCCGCCCGGCTCGTGGCCATGAGCAGCTCGGCCCGCGCTCTCGGACGGCCCGACGCGACCGCCCGCTTCGCCGACCTGGTCGAGGAGTGCATCGAGCCCGGCGGTGCGCGTGGCCGCTGACCTCGATCTCACGCAGCCCCACGCGATCCACGTGGTCGGCGTCGGGGGCGCCGGCATGAGCGCGATCGCGACCGTGCTGGCGCGCATGGGCCACACCGTCAGCGGGTCCGACCTGCGCGAGTCGCGCGCGCTCGAACGCCTCGGCCTGCTCGACGTCGCAACACACGTCGGTCACGCG
>DASUAS010000423.1:0-6388 GCA_035763625.1 Acidimicrobiia bacterium | reverse complement strand
GGAGGTGGTGATCACCTGGAGCACGCCGGGCGGCATATCGGTCCGCTCGGCCGCCAGCCGGCCGATGCGGGTGGCGTTCCACGGAGTGTCCGGCGCCGCCTTCAGGATCACGGTGTTGCCCGTGGCGAGGGCTGGACCGAGCTTGTTCATCGATACCTCGAACGGGTAGTTCCAGGGCACGATGGCGCCGACGACGCCCGCGGCCTCGCGGGTGACCCACCGCCGGTGGTGGCCACCGAAGGCGTTGCTGTCGGGGAGCTCACGCCGCCACTCGAACCGGTCGATGAACTCGGCCGGCCAGAGGAGCGCGTCGCTCAACGGCGCGTCGAGCTGCGGGCCGTACGTGAGCGCGATCGGGCAGCCCACCTCGGCGACGAGCTCGTGACGCAGCTCTTCCTGCTCGCTCACGATCGCCTCGTGGAGCTGGAGCAGGCACTGCTTGCGGAACGCGTGGTTGGTCGACCAGTCGGTCTCGTCGAAGGCGCGGCGGGCGGCGGCGATGGCGCGCTGCATGTCGTCGGCCGACGCGTCGGCGACCGGGCCGAGCACCGCTTCCGTGGCCGGGTTGACGTTGTCGAACGTCTTGCCCGACGCGGCTTCGACGAGCTTGCCGTCGATGAGCATGCGGACCTCGCCCTGCACGGTCGCCGGGCGCTCGGTTTCGGTGGTGGCCATGAGGGTGCTCCGTTTCGTGAATGTTGTGCTGTGTCCAAACTACCTCCGACCGGTCCGGCCCTGCCGGGCTCGCAGAGCAGGCCGCAATCGTGCGCTCCTCACCGCCGGCGTGAAACGCGCGCAGCTTCAGCATGACGTCTCGCCGTACGTCGTCGGCGACCGGGGGCGGCTTGCGTCTGCGATGCCATCCCGGCGAACAGCCGCCACCCTACGAGGTGAGAAGCCGCTTCAGACTCGCAGCTGCGAGCTGAGCGCCCGGTAGGATCCCGGTCCGTGACGACCTACCGCGTCGGCCGGGCGGCCGAGCTGCTCGGAGTGAGTCCCGACACCGTGCGGCGCTGGACCGACAGCGGCCGGCTGCCGGCGCGGCGCGAGGGCGGAGAGCGGGTGATCGAGGGTGCCGACCTGGCCCGCCGCCTCACCGAGAGCGCGCCCCCGGGCGACGAACCGCCGGTGCTGGAGTCGGCTCGCAACCGCTTCCCGGGCATCGTCACGCAGGTGCAGAAGGAGGGCCTGGTCGCGGTCGTGCACATCCAGGCCGGCCCGCACGAGGTCACCTCGATGATGACGCGCGAGGCCGCCGACGAGCTCGGCATCGAACCCGGCGACCTCGCGGTCGCGGTCGTGAAGTCGACGAACGTGGTCGTGGAGGTCCCGCGGCCGGATCGAGACAGGAGCAACGGGTGAGTCGAACGATCAGGTGCTGGCTGGTGACGCTGGTGGTCGCGGGACTCGGTCTCGTCGGCGCCGGCGGCACCGCGCACGCGGCCCCGCCACACGAAGCGAGGGCCAAGAGCACGACCACGACGAGCCCGAAGGTGTCGGGCGAGATCACGGTCGCGGCGGCGGCGTCGCTCACCGACGCGTTCACGAAGCTGAAGACCGACTTCGAGAAGGCCAACCCGGGCACGACGGTCACGGTCAACTTCGGCGGCTCGTCGGCGCTCGTCAACCAGATCCAAGGCGGAGCGCCGGTCGACGTGTTCGCCTCGGCCGACGGCGCCAACATGCAGAAGGTCGTCAACGGCAAGCAGGTGACCGCGGAACCGACCGCGTTCGTGACGAACCTGCTCGCGATCGTGGTGAAGCCGGGCAACCCGAAGGGCGTGAAGTCGCTGTCCGACCTCGCAAAACTCGACGTCGTGTCGTTGTGCGCGCCACCGCAGCCCTGCGGCACCTACGCCGACCAGATCCTGACCCAGGCGGGCGTGAGCATCCCGACTGATCACATCACGCGCGGCGCCGACGTGAAGTCGACGCTGAGCGCCGTGACCACCGGCGACGCCGACGCCGCCATCGTGTACGTCACCGACGCCAAGGCGGCGGGGTCGATGGCGACGACGGTTCTGATTCCGGCGTGGCAGAACGCGTTCGCGATCTACCCGATCGCGCCAGTGGCCGCATCCGGCAACTCCGACCTCGCCGACGCGTGGATCTCGTACACGACGTCGGCGGCGGGGCAGAAGACCCTCCAGAGCTTCGGGTTCCTGCCGCCGCCTCCCGTCGAGTGACCCGCCGCGGACGAGGGGTGCCGCTGGTCGCGGTGCTCCTCGCCCTCGTCGCGGTCGCGTTCTTCGCCCTTCCGCTGATCGGGCTCCTCCGCCAGGTCCCGTGGCGCGACCTCTGGGACGACCTCAACGAACCGGCCGCGCGCGACGCGATCCGGCTGTCGGTCGAGTGCTCGCTCTGGTCGACGTTCTTCTCGCTGCTCTTCGGCGTGCCGCTCGCCTACGTGCTGGCGCGGGCGCGCTTTCCCGGACGGGCGTTCGTGCGCGCCCTCGTGGTGCTCCCGATGGTGCTGCCCCCGGTCGTGGGAGGCGTCGCGCTGCTGTACGCGTTCCGGCGCACCGACGGCCTCGTCGGCGGCTTGATCTACGACGTCTTCCACTACCAGTTCACGTTCTCGAAGTGGGGCGTGGTGCTCGCGGAGACGTTCGTGGCGATGCCGTTCCTCGTCATCACGGCTGAAGCCGGCTTCCGCTCGATGGACCGTCGCTACGAGGACGCGGCGGCCAGCCTCGGCGCCGGACGTTGGACCGTGTTCCGTCGCGTCACCGTCCCGATGGTCGCACCCGCGCTCATCGCCGGTGCCGCGCTGGCGTGGGCGCGCGCGCTCGGCGAGTTCGGTGCCACCATCACCTTCGCCGGCAACATCCAGGGCCGCACGCAGACCACCCCGTTGGCGGTGTACCTGCTGCTCGAGGGGAACCAGGACGTCGCCATCGCGCTGAGCCTCGTGCTCCTCGCGGTGTCGATCGTCGTGCTGGTCTCGCTGCGCGACCACTGGTTCGGAGGCTTGCGTGACGCTGAGCGTTGACGCGGCCGTCCACGTCGGCCGCTTCGACCTGCGCGTGGCGCTCGACGCCGCCGACGGCGAGACGGTCGCGGTGCTCGGCCCGAACGGTGCCGGCAAGTCGACGCTGCTGCGCGCGATCGCCGGTCTCGTCGCCCTCGATCACGGCTCGGTTCGCATCGACGGCGCGGTGATGGACGAGCCCGCGTCGCAGACCTTCGTCGTCCCCGAACGACGCGGCGTCGGTGTCGTGTTCCAGGACTACCTGCTCTTCCCGCATCTCACCGTGCTCGAGAACGTCGCGTTCGGACTGCGCAGCCGCGGCGTCGCGCGGGCCGAGGCGCGCCGACGGGCCCGCGAATGGCTCGAGCGCGTCGGCCTCGGCGACCGGGGCGCGGAGAAGCCCGGCGCGCTGTCCGGCGGTCAACAGCAGCGCGTCGCACTCGCGCGCGCGCTGGTGACCGAACCGCGAGTCGTGCTGCTCGACGAACCGCTCGCCGCGCTCGACGCGGGAATCCGCACCGAGCTCCGACGGTCGCTGCGATCGCACCTCTCGACGTTCGGTGGCGCACGACTGCTCGTGACGCACGAGCTGCTCGACGCCATCGCGCTCGCCGACCGCATCGTGGTGCTCGAGGACGGGCGGGTTGCACAGGCGGGTTCCGTGCGTGAGGTCACCGGCCAACCCCGATCCCGATACCTCGCGGACCTGGTCGGGGTGAACCTGCTGCACGGCGTGAGCACGGGCACGGAGGTGCGCCTCGACGGCGGCGGCACGGTGGTCACCGCGGACCCGGTCGCGGGCGACGTGTACGTCGCGATCCAGCCGAGCTCGGTGAGCCTGCACCGGGCCCGGCCCGAGGGGAGTCCCCGCAACGTCTGGCGCGGCCGCGTGCGAGGGCTGGACCTCCTCGGCGACCGGATCCGCATCCACGTCGACGGCGCCGTGCCGATCGTGGCCGAGGTCACCGCGGGCGCGGTCGGTGACCTCGGGCTGCACGACGACGTCGACGTGTGGGCGGCGGTCAAGGCGACCGACGTCGAGGTCTACGCGGTCTGACTCTCCGCGCGCGGTGGGACCGCGTCCCACGACCGGGTCAAGGCCTTCAGGTGCGCGGCGAGCGCGGGGAGCGAGGCCGGTGCGACGTACGTGTCGGCGCCGAGGTCGAGGAGCTCGGACGGCGCCATCGGCTGCTCGGACGGATGGCCCGTGTGCACGACGACGACGCGCGTCGCGCTGCGCTGGTCGTGCACCAGGTTCACGAGCTCGTCGTCGCGGCTGTCGACGACGATCGCAGCGGGGGTCTCGAACGTCTCGGTGACGACGCGGTACGACGGGCCGAGCGCGTCGGTGAGCGAGGGGAGCCAGCGGACGGAGCCGGGGGAGAGGAGCACGAGCTTCGGCGGCAGCTCGGGCACGACGTGGTCGTGGCCGCGGGCACCGCCACGGATCAGCCGGAAGCGGCGGTAGCGGGACGGGGCGGGCTCGGCGGTGGGGGCAGGCTCTCGGAGGGCGGTCATGCGGGCCTCGATTCGCTGGGAGAGGGGTGGGAGGTCGATGTGCACCCTCACCCTGCGCCCGCAGTGTCAAGCGACGGTGTGGACCACGTGAGAAGTCGTCAAGAGAGGAACTTCTGGATCGGCTCGTGGCGGGCCATCGCCGACCCCTCAGGGCCGCAGAGCAACTTGTACCTCAGGTACCGGCGGTGGAAGAGCTGCAGAAGCTCCTCGTCATGCGCTCCGCCATCGGCGAGCACGAACTCCTCGAGTGCGGCGTCACCCTCCTGCCACGTCGCGGGCCGACGGCCGACGAGGGTCCGGAGGTCGTCGAGGTCGGCGTCCGTGCACGCGTCGCCGATCTCGTCGAACCGCTGCAGGTGTCGCGCGAGCCGGAACGCGATTCGGAGCTGATGCCGCGCGTACTCGTCGGCGAGGTCGAGGGCGCGCAACGAACGGACGAGATGCTCGTGCGCGCGAGCGACCGGTGAGTCGCGCGGCTCTGGCACCTCGACGGTGTCGAGCGCGTCGATGCCCATGATCTCGGCCAGCCCCTCGAGCGCGAACAGGTTCGTCTCGCTCGCCCACTGCATGTTCGTCATGTAGTCGGACGCGGCCGGCGGTGACGCGAGTGCTGCGTGGAACACCAACTGGTTCGTCAACGCGAACACGAAGTGGTGGTGCATGATCGCCTCGAGGTCGACCGGTTCCCCCGAGTGCTTCGCGTACTGGTGGTAGAGGACGTTCATGTCGCCGAAGCCGAGCACGGTGTCGCGCATGCGGAACGCGGCGAGGTCCATCATCGGGTCGCCGAGGTGGCCGAGCTCGAGGTCGAGGATGGCGGTGATGCGGCCATCCTGGTGGTGGAACTGACCGGAGTCCCACACGACCGGTGCCTCTCGGCCGTGGGTGTCGACCGGGTTGCGCTCGATCCAGCCGAGGCAGAACTCGAGGAAGGGATCGGGCCGCACCTTCGTCGCGCGGTACCCGGCGACGTAGACGTCGAGGCCGACGCGTCCCGACCCGTTCGGTGTCGGGGCGCGGGTGATCCCGGCCCGCGCGTAGGGCTCGGGGTCGAGCCGGTGGATCCGCGCCAGGATGCCCATGTACTCGTCCATCACCCGCGCGCGTTCGTCGTCGGTGGACGCGTCGAAGTTGTTCTCACCGGGCACCACGTCGATCACGAACGCGCGCGGCTCGTCGACCCATCCGTGGACGTGGGCGACGGGGATGCCGTCGGCTTCGAGCAGCTCCTGGAACCGCATCTCGTGCTCGAGCGGGAAGAGCGGTGCGGCGTCGGTGCGATCGCCGCGCACCATGACCGTCGTGGCGTCGCCGTCGCGCTCGACGTCGACGAACCACACCGGTCGCCAGCGCGCCTGTTGGCGGATGCCGGTGACCCGGGCGCCGAGGTGCTCGCGGCACCACTCGGTGAGCTGCTGCTCGGTGCGATCCACCATCACCCCCGGGTGAGCTTGCGCCCGATGATCCCCTTCATGATCTCAGTGGTGCCGCCGTAGATGGTGGTGACACGGGCGTCGAGATAGGCGCGCGCGATCGGGTACTCGAGCATGTACCCGTAGCCCCCGTGCAGTTGCAGGCAGCGGTCGACGGTGCGCTTCTGCAGCTCCGTGCACCACCACTTCGCCTCGGCTGCCTCTTCCACCGTGAGCTCACCCGCGTTGAGCGCGTCGACGCAGCGGTCGACGAACGATTGCGTCACGTCGATCTCGGTGCGCATCTCCGCCAGCTCGAACTGCGTGTTCTGGAACGAAGCGATCGGTGACCCGAACGCGGTGCGTTGCTTCACGTAGTCGAGCGTCCACCGGAACGCCGCCTCGGCGGCCGCAACGCCGCTCACCGCGATCGACAGCCGTTCCTGGGGAAGGTTGTCGACGAGGTGAGTGAAGCCCTTGCCCTCCA
>DASUAS010000422.1:0-6352 GCA_035763625.1 Acidimicrobiia bacterium | reverse complement strand
GCGCGAGGGCCGGCGCAGCACTGCCGCGAGTGCGGCGACGCGTTCGCTTCGCAACTGCAGATGAACGACCTGAAGGACATCCTGCCCGAGCTCGGCTTCGACTACGCGCTCGCCGACGGCGGGAATTGGCAGGACGTGTGTCCGCGCTGCCGACGACGGCTGGTCGCGCTCGCGCAGTCCGATCGAGTCGGAGGATTCGGCTGATGGAGATGCAGCGGAGGCGTGGCCGGAGGCCGGGACGCCGTAGCGAAATCGACCAGAGCTGATGTCACGCCCCCCGTTGTCCGAGGCCGAGCTCGTCGCGCGCTACGGCCCCCACCTCAACGAGGCACCGCCCGGAGGGTGGGACGCCGACCTGGAGATCGACCGCCAGGTCAAGACCCACTGCTGCTTCTGCGGCCAGCAGTGCGGGATCATCCTCAAGGTCCACGACGAGCAGGTCGTGGGCTTCGAGCCGTGGTACGAGTTCCCGTTCAACGAGGGCCGGCTGTGCCCCAAGGGCGTGAAGCGCTACCTGCAGGGCAACCACCCCGACCGCCTCCTCGACCCGCTCGTGCGCACCGACACCGGCTTCGAGACGACCGGTTGGGACGACGCGCTCGACCGCGTCGCCAGTGAGATCCGCCGGATCCAGGCGGAGCACGGCCCCGACAGCGTCGCCGTGCTCAACGGCGCGTCGCTGACGACCGAGATCGCCTACCTGATGGGCAAGTTCTCGCGGCTCGCGGTGGGCACCCGTCACCTCGACTACAACGGCCGCCTCTGCATGGTGTCGGCCGGCCACGCGTACACCAAGGCGTTCGGCGTCGACCGCGCGCTCAACCCGTGGAGCGACCTGCCCCTCGCCGACGTGCTCTTCATCGCCGGCGCCAACGTCGCCGAGTGCGCGCCGATCACCACCAGCTACGTGTGGCGGGCGCGCGACCGCGGCGCCAAGCTCATCGTCGCCGACCCGCGGGTCACGCCCCTGGCGCGCACCGCCGACGTGTTCCTGGGCCTGCGTCCCGGCACCGACACCGCGTTGATGGGCACCATCCTCCACGAGCTGATCGAGCGCGATCTGCTCGACCACGAGTTCATCGAGGCCCACACCGAGGGCTTCGAGGCGGCGGCCGCCGCGGTGCGCGAGTACACGCTCGACTGGGGTGCCGAGGTCACGGGCGTGCCCCGCGCACGCATCGAGGAGGCCGCCGAGCTGTGGGGTGCGCCGGGCAGCGGCATGATCCTGCACGCGCGCGGCATCGAGCACCACACCAAGGGCGTCGACAACGTGTCGTCCTGCATCAACCTCGCGCTCGCGTGCGGACGCGTCGGGCGGCCGGGTAGTGGCGCGTGCATGATCACCGGGCAGGGCAACGGTCAGGGCGCGCGCGAGCACGGCGCGAAGTCGGAGCAGCTCCCGGGGATGCGCAGCATCGACGACCCGGACGCGCGCTCGTACATCGCGTCGGTCTGGGGGTGCGCGCCCGACGACCTGCAGAGTCGCGGGCTCAGCGCGGAGGAGATCGTGAAGGCCATCGACGCGGGCGAGATCAGGGGACTGCTCTCGATCTGCTTCAACCCGGTGGTGTCGCTGCCCGAGACCGGGCTCACGAAGCGGGCGCTGGAACGGCTCGAGTTCTTCGGCGTGATCGACTTCTTCATGTCGGAGACCGCGACCTACGCCGACGTCGTGCTCCCCGGGTCGCTGCACGAGGAGGACGACGGCATCGTCACCACCGCCGAGGGGCGCGTCGTGAAGATCAACGCCGCGGTCGCCCCGCCGGGGCGGGCCCGACACGACCTCGACATCGTGTGCGACCTCGCGCGCCGCCTCGGCGCCGGCCGGTACTTCGAGTACGACGGCCCGCAGGCGGTCTTCGAGGAGTTCCGCGTCGCGACCAAGGGGGGTGTCGCCGACTACTCGGGCATCACGTGGCAACGGCTCGAAGACGAGATGGGCATCTTCTGGCCCTGTCCCAACGAGGACCATCCGGGGACGCCACGGCTCTTCGAAGACCTGCGGTTCAACACGCCGAGCGGCCGGGCCCGGTTCGTCGCGGTGACGCACCGGCCGCCGGCCGAGGTGGTCGACGCCGAGTACCCGGTCTGGTACACCACCGGGCGGGTGATCAGCCAGTACCTCTCGGGCACGCAGACCCGCCGCATCGCCGCGCTGGTGGAGCAGTATCCCGAGCCGCTCTGCGAGATCCATCCCCGCCTCGCCGAGCAGCACGGCATCGCCGACGGCGACCGGGTGCGGGTGACGTCGCGGCGAGGCACGATCACGGTCCCGGCCAACGTCGTGACCACGATCCGGCCCGACACCGTCTTCATCCCGTACCACTGGGCCGGTGCGCTGGCGGCCAACCAGCTCACCAACCCCGTCCTCGACCCCGAGTCGAAGATCCCCGAGTTCAAGGTGTGCGCGGTGCGGATCGAACGCGTCGGTCCCGGCCCCGGCGCGGTGGACCAGCGCGACCTCGAGCTGCGCACCAGCGACTCCGAGGCAGGTGACGCGTGATGGAAGCCCCGGGTCAACTCGGCGACCGCATCTACGTCATCGACCAGAGCCGCTGCATCGGCTGCCAGGCGTGCGTCCAGGCGTGTGAGGAGTGCGGCACGCACCGCGGGCACTCGATGATGCTGCTCGACTTCGTCGACCGGGGCACGACGGTGCAGACCGTCCCGATGGTGTGCATGCACTGCGAGGATCCCACCTGTGCGGAGGTGTGCCCCGCCGACGCGATCAAGCAGAACGAGGACGGCATCGTGCAGTCGTCGCTCAAACCACGTTGCATCGCGTGCTCGAACTGCGTGTACGCGTGCCCGTTCGGCATCCCGAAGATGATGAGCGAGCTCGACCAGATGATGAAGTGCGACCACTGCTACGACCGCACGTCGATCGGTCTCAAGCCGATGTGCGCGTCGGTCTGTCCCAGCGACGCGCTGTGGTTCGGCACCCCCGAGGAGTTCGCGTCCACGCGCGCAGGAACGCTCGAGAACGTGTTCCACTTCGGAGCCCAGGAGGTCCGCACCAAGGTGCGTACGGTCGTGCACGAACCGGGACCGGTCCGCGTCGAGCTCGGGCGCACGCAGACGCACTGGCTCGACGACCCCTTCGGCATCGACGAATCCGGAGCGCACCGATGAGCGAGGTGCCGGTCGACCCGCCGGTCTGGCGACGCGACTTCCCGTACACGTCCTCGGGCGAAGACGACGTCACCCGGCGCGACTTCGTGCGCTACCTGATGCTCGCGTCCGCGGGGTTCGCCGTGGGCAACGTGGGCATCGCGGCGTGGTCGTCGCTGCGCAGCATCAACCACGGCGAGCCGCAACGCATCGTCAAGCTCGCCGACGTCCCCGAGGGCGGCAGCTACCTGTTCCGCTACCCGACTGCCGACGACCCCGCGATCCTGGTGCGGCTCCCCGGCGACCAGCTCGCCGCGTTCAGCCAGAAGTGCACGCACCTGTCGTGCGTCGTCTACTACCAGGAGTCCGACCAGCGCTTCGAGTGCCCCTGCCACGAGGGCGTGTTCGACGCCCGCACCGGTGACGTCCTCGAGGGACCGCCGCCGCGGCCGCTCGGTCGCATCGACGTCGAGGTGCGCGACGACGGCGCGGTGTGGGCGCTCGCCGCGGAGGAGTCGTGATCCCCCGGTCGCGGCGGTCGGTCACCTCGGCCGTCCTCGTGTACCTCTTGCTCATCGTGTCGTTGCAGATCTTCCTGGTGACGGTGGCCGTCGACGCGTTGCAGTCGGGCAACGACGGGCTGGCGTGGACGACCGCCGTGGTCTCGGTGGTGCTGGCGGCGGGTGGGGCGCTGTTCTACCGGTACCTGCGGAGCAGCTGACGTTGGCCGACGACGACCAGCCCGAACCGGACCGGCGCGAACCCGACCGGCCGCAACGACCGGGACCGATCGGTGGCGACATGGCCACCATCGTCTTCGGGCTGGCGCGCCGCATGCGAGTGCCCGCGCTCACGCGCCAGCACTCGTCGCGGGTCGTGCTCGGCGTGTTCGCCTTCGTCAACGGGGTGGTCTCGATCGCGGTCATGTCGTTGGCCGCGATCGTCACCGGCGCGCCGTTCGTGTTCCCGTCGCTCGGACCGACCGCGTTCCTGCTCTTCTACACGCCGCTCGCCGCGAGCGCGTGCCCTCGCAACTCCATGTACGGCCACGCCATCGGTGCCGCCTCCGGGTACCTCGCGCTGGTGGTCTTCGGCCTCACCGACCACGGGCCCGCGCTGGTCGAGGGCGTGACGGGGGCGACGCTGGGCGCCGCCGCCCTGTCACTCGGGCTCACCAGCGGGCTCATGGTGTGGTGCGGGGTGCCCCACCCTCCGGCGTGCGCGACCACGTTGATCGTGTCGCTCGGCATCATCCGGGAGCCGTGGCAGCTCGTGGTGCTGATGCTCGCGGTCGCGCTGCTGGTGCTGCAGGGCTATGTGATCAACCACCTCGCCGGGATCGACTCCCCGCGCTGGGGTCCCCACCCCGCGCCGACGCCGCCGGATCAGTGGCCACCGCGCTCGCGCGCCTGACGGCAGGTCACGCAGTGCTGGGTCTGGGGCATCGCCTCCAACCGCTCGGTGCCGATCGGCACGCCACAGGAGCTGCAGATGCCGTAGCTGCCGTCGTCGATGCGGGCCAGTGCGAAGGCGATCTCCTCGAGCGCCTCCAGCGTGCCCGCTTCGAGCATCTCCGCGACCGCGCGCTCGGTGCCGCTGCTCGCCTGCTCGGTCTCGCCCTGACCGTGCGTCGCGGTGAGCGTCTGGAGCTGCTCGATGTCGATGCCGAGGCGGGCGGCGCGCTCGAGCAGCGTCGACCGCTGCTCCTCGAGGAGTGCCGCGAAGTGCTCGAGCCGCTCAGGAGCCAGACCCGCGTCGCGGGTGGCGGCGCGGGTACGGGCGGGAAGGGGGGCAGTGGCGGACCTCATCGCGCTCTCCTGGTCTCGGTCCGGCGCGCGCCTGTGCGCGGGCCATCGGTCGACCAGTCAACCCGATTGCTGATGTCGGAGCACGCAATCATTAGCATTGCTTCATGACCGCCTTCGGCCCGCCCACCGGCCCGGGGCCCACGTCGAGCACGGGTGTGCCCGACCTCGACGACCTGCTGGGCGCCCTGGTCCCCGGTGACAACGTCGTCTGGAGCTACGACGACGTCGGCCTGGTCAGCCGGTTCGAGGACGCGTTCGTGCGCGAGGGGCTCCGCCGCGGAGAACCCTGCCACTACGTGACGACCTCGACCTCGCCCGCGGGCATCGGCGACCGGTTCGGGCCCGACGTCGTGGTGCTCGACGCTCGACCCGAGAAGCGCTACGCCGACCTCGTCCGACTCGAGCAGACGGTGCTCGAGACGGCTCGCGCCGCGCCCGGGCGCTTCGTGGTCGAGGGGCTCGAATCGTTCGCGCGGCGGCAGGGCGCGGCGCGCGCGCTCGGGTTGTTCACCCGCACGTGTCCGCAGCTGTTCGACCTCGGGTCGGTTGCGTACTGGAGGGCCCCGACCCGTCCGCTCGGCGCGTCGTTCGTGGAGAGCCTGCGCCGCGTCACGCAATGCGTGATCCAGCTCGAGCGCGGCAACCTGCGCGTGCTCAAGGCCGAGGGGCATCGGGCCCGGGCCGAGGGCCAGCTCGTGCGGGTGGAAGCGGGCGACGGTCCGCCGCAGCTGAGCGCGGAGCGTTCGCTCGGGCGCCTCGCCAGCGCGCTGCGCCGGATCCGCGAGCAGCGCCACCTCACCCAGGCCGAGCTGGCGAACCTCGCGGGCGTCTCGCCGAGCGCGATCTCACAGGCCGAAGCCGCGCAGCGCGGGCTGTCGCTCGACACGGTCATGACGCTCAGCGAACGGCTGCAGGTCTCGATCGACGAGCTGCTCGCCCGCGCCCGCGACGTCGACTACGTGCTCGCGCGCCGCGACCGCGGTGGGGTGCCCGGCATGATCACGCCGCTGCTCGACGATCCGCACGCGGGCCTGCGCGCGTACCTCGTCAACCTCCCGGCGGGCGAAGCGGGATCGCCGCCGATGGTGCACAAGGGAGTGGAGCTGGTGGTGGTCGCGTCGGGGCTGGTGCAGCTCGAGCTCGGGGCGGCGGCGCCGGTGATGCGCGCCGGCGACGCGGTGCTCGCCACCCGCGTCGCGGTCGAAGGGTGGCGCAACCTCGCCGGCGAGCCGGCGCGCCTCTTCTGGGTGCTGCGCGACTGACGACGAGAACGAGAGGAGACCTCCATGGAGCACTTCGTGATCTACGGCGACTTCAACTGCCCGTTCAGCGCGCTCGCCAGCAGCCGCGCCGATCGGCTGGTGCGCGCGGGCACGGCGACGGTCGACTGGCGCGCGGTCGAGCACGATCCCGACATCCCGCCGCCGGGGATC
>DASUAS010000421.1:0-17634 GCA_035763625.1 Acidimicrobiia bacterium | reverse complement strand
GCCTTCTCGTCGATCTTGCCCTCGCGTCGCATGTCGTCGTCGTCGGTGAGGTCGCCCATCGCCTGCTTGGCGCGGCCCTTTGCCTGGTCGAGGTTGCCCATGACGTGCCTCCGTTGCTCGTCGGACTCGTCCACGCGTTGTGCCCTACGGCTACGCACCTCGAAACGCTGCTTCCCCGTGCGCGCGTCCGCCGTCGTCGCATCCGACGCCACGCCGGTTGATCGCGGCTGCCGACGGGTAGGGAGAACCGGTCCGAGCGCCCACCCCGAGCGCCGACCTGGAGGTCACGATGAGCGACCAGCCCACCCGACCGAGCGATGAGACGCGCGCCACCGAGCGTGACGACGCCCAGCGCAGCGCGGGAGCAGACCGCAAGCCGTCGCAGGACGAGGAGAAGCGCGCCGAGCAGCACGACCTCGACCCGGACGTCGCCGAGCACGAGCGGGAGATGGCCGAACGCGGCGCCGAGCAGAAGGGCGAGGGCCGCCTGCCCTGAGCGAGCGGTGGCGAGCGACGGGGGTCAGTCGTCGAGCAGGGCAGCCTGCAGGCCCGTGATCTCGAACACCTTGCGCACCGACGCCTGCGAGTTCACGATGCGGATCGAGCCGAGCTGCTCTTCGCGCAGGCGCTTGTAGGTGCCGACGAGCACGCCGAGGCCGGACGAGTCGACGAACGACACCTCTCCGAAGTCGAGGGTGATGACGCGCGCGCCGCGCGCGATGAGGGCGTTCAACTCGTTGCGCAGCTGGGGCGACGTGGCGACGTCGATCTCCCCTCGGACCACCACGACGGGCGTGGCCGCGGCGTCGTTGCTCACCTCCACCGCGAAGGGAGTGACCATCATCGAGCCTTCTTCCGTTTCCATGTGGGTCAGGCCTCTGCCACCGCCGAGGCGTGTTCACCGAGGGTCTCGAGGCTGCGGGCGAGCAGGCGCGACACGTGCATCTGGCTGATGCCGACGCGCTCGGCGATCTCGGACTGCGTGAGACCCTCGAAGAACCTCAGGTACACGATGTTCTGCTCTCGTTGCGGGAGCACCGCGAGCATCTCGCTCACCGCGACGCGGTTGTCGACCGCGAGCAGCTCCTGGTCGAGCTCCCCGAGCCGCTGCGCGGGGCTGGTTCCCGACTCGTCGTCGGGACGCCCGGCGTCGATCGACGCGAGGCGGTAGAGGCTGCCTGCCTCCATGCTCTCGAGGACGTCCTCCTCGAGGACCCCGGCCCGCTGGGCGATCTCGGCCGGCGTGGGGGGACGACCGAGCTCCTGACTGAGCTCGTTGACGGTGCGATCGAGCTCGAGGTGGAGCTCCTGGATGCGGCGAGGCACCCGCACCGCCCAGCCCCGGTCGCGGAAGTGCCGCTTGAGCTCGCCGGTGATCGTCGGAGTCGCGAACGACGAGAACTGGAGCCCACGGTCGGGTTCGAACCGCTCGACCGCCTTGAGGAGGCCGACCAGCGCGACCTGGCGCAGGTCGTCGGGCGACTCACCGCGATGCGCGAAGCGCCGGGCGAGGAACTCGGCGAGGCGGACGTGCTCCTCGACGAGCTCGTTGCGCAGCGAGCGCTCCCCGGTACGCCGGTACTCCTTGAACTTCTCGTAGGTGTCGGGCGAGTCGCTCATCGTTCGGCGGCCCTCCGGCTCTCCTTCATCACCGTGAACCCGAGCTCGTCGTCGTGGTCGCTGACCTCGTGGTGGTCGGCCACCGAGGCGATGATCGTGCGGGACAGCTCGTTGAGCGGGGTCAAGGGGCTGCCGACGCGCCGCCGGGCCCGCCCCCGCGACACGACGAACGGCCCCACGACGCCGAAGGACACCGAGATCTCGTGGTCGGTCGACGACATCAGCAGGTGGCAGAGCTCGTCGACGGCGATGCGGAAGTCCTCCACCTCGTCGTAGTCGAGCCCGGCTCGCACTGCGGCGTCGGCGGCCACCAGCCGGACCGTACGCAGGTACTCGGAGAACGGTGGGACGGTGAGCCACACGTCCGCACCCACGATCTCCAGATGGTCTTGGATCCCCGCGTCCATGCCGGTATCCCCTCGTGCGGCGCGCGATCGGCGGCCCGCAGCGTGCCCCGATTCGAAGGGTGCGAAACCTCCGTCCGAGCGTACGACCGGAACTGCGTATGCTCTGGCCCGCATGGAGACCGGCCCCGTGATCGTGACCTTCCCCGCGGTGCCCGACTACCTGCGCCTGGCCCGCATCGCCACCGCCGACGCCGCCAGCCGGGCGGGCCTCGACGTCGAGGAGATCGACGACGCGCGGATCGCCGTCAGCGAGCTGTGCAGCCTGGTGTCGGTCGGTGGCGGGGCCACCGTCACCCTCGCCTTCCGGGTGTCGGAGGGGAGCCTCATCGTCGACGGCGAGTCGCCCACGGGGGACGCCGCGATCAGCCCCAACGAGCTCTCGGCGGCCATCGTCGCGGCGGTGACCGACGAGTACACGGTGGCCACGGAGGCCGGGATCACCCGCTTCCACGCCACCAAGCGCGCTCGCGTCCAGAGGCGCTGAACGAAGCGGTCCGGACGCGACGACGCAGGCTCAGCGGGGACTGGAGCCTGCGTCGTCCGGGCCGGGAGGGGCCGGCGCGGTCAACGTGCCCGGCCCGCGCGGATCGCAAACCTGCGAATCGCCCGCCGGGGAGAATTCTTTTCGGCCACCACTACAGTCTGTCGATGCTGCTCAGGCGGCGGCTCCTGCTGCTCTTCGTGGGGATCGTGGCCGGGGTGCTGGTGCTCGGGACGTTCATGGTCTTCACCCTCCGTGATCGAGACCGGGCGCAACAGCGGGAGCGCAGGCTTTCCGTCGCGATCGAGCGGTCGGCGCAGCTGTCCACCGCGTACGGCGACCAGGAGACGGGCGAGCGTGGCTTCGTCCTCAGCGGGGGTGAGAAGACGTTCCTGGAGCCGTACGAGAACGGCCGGGCCGTCGCCCGTGAGCTCGTCAGCGAGCTGCGGGACGCCCTGGAGTCGCCGCAGCTGCGCCAGGAGCTCGACGCGGTCACCGGGGCGGTCGCCACGTGGCGGCGCCGGGCGGCAACACCGGAGATCGCGCTGGCCCGGTCAGGCGACACCGCCGTCGCCGTGCAACGCGTGGCCTCCGGCACCGGCAAGACCCTGTTCGACAACGTGCGGTCCGCGCACGGTCGCTTCGCGCAGCTGGTCCAGCTCGAGGAGACGCGCGCCGCGCAACACCTCGACGACCTCCGGACCCGACTCACCGCGATGTTGGCCGCGATCATCGGCACCGCGGTGCTCGGGGCCCTGCTCGCGGGCTGGTTGATCCGACGCTGGGTGACGCGACCGATCGATCGCCTGGCCGACGGGGTGCGGCGCGTGCGGGCGGGCGCGCTCGACGCACCCATCCCCATCGAGGGGCCGCCCGAGCTCGCCGCGCTCAGCCGCGACGTCGACGCCATGCGCGGTCGCATCCGCCAGCAGCTCGTGGAGTCGGAGCGGTCGCGCCTGGCCGTCGAGCAGAGCGCCGCGGTCGTGCTCACGTTGCGCTCGGAGCTCGCGCCGGTGGTCAGCGAGCTCGCCGAGGGTTGGAGCGTGGCCGGTCGGTTGCGGGCCGCCGAAGGAGTCGTCGCCGGGGACTGCTACGACCTGTTCACGACCCGCGACGGCCACGTCGCGCTCGTGGTCGTCGACATCGCCGGGCACGGCGCCACCGAGGGGATCCTCGCGCTGCGCTGCAAGGAGATGCTGCGCACCGCGCTCACGTCCGGGTCTGCGCCCGGCGACGCGCTCTCGACGACGGCCGAGGTGCTCGGTGACATGGGTGACGAGGTGTTCCTCACCGCGTTCGTCGCGGTGATCGACACCACCGACGGACGGGTTCGCTACGCCAACGCGGGTCACCCGCCGGCCTATGTCGTGCGCGACTCCGAGGTCGTCCCGCTCGAACCGACCGGTCCGCTCGTGGGGCTGCTCGCACCGGGATGGGAGACCGCCTCGGTCTCGCTCGAGGCCGGCGACAACCTGTGCGCCTACACCGACGGCATCATCGAGACGCGCAACATCGACAAGGAGTTCTTCGGCCCCGAGCGCTTGGTCGAGCTGCTCCAGGGCGCGCGCTGCGACGAGGCGCAGGCCGTCGTGAAGCGGTGCATCGACGAGGTGGAGCTGTTCGCTCCCGATGGTCTCAACGACGACGCGACGATCGTCGTATTGTGTCGGGGTTGAGCGTTCCCGACGAAGGGCGAAGCGTGGCCGATCTCGAGCTCGAGTCCCGGGAGTCCGCCGACGGCGCGTCCGTCGTCGTGCGTGGCGAGATCGACATGGCGACTGCGCCGCAGTTGCGCGATGCACTCCTCGGGCTGGTCGACGGGGGCGCCAGCCGTATCGTTCTCGACTGCCGGGGGCTCGACTTCCTCGATTCGTCCGGGATCGGCGTGCTGATCGCGGTGCGCAAGCGCCTCGGCGACGACGGATCGCTCACGCTCGACGCGCCGCCCGCGCACGTGCGCAAGGTGCTCGAGCTCACCGGCGTGAGCGAGCACGTCACCATCACGTCCTAATCCGTCACGTCCTCGTCACGTTCTCGACGGCACGTTCTCGAGGGCCACCTCGCACCACACGGCTTTGCCCGAGGGCGTCCGGTCGACGCCCCACGACGATGCGAGCTGCTCCACCAGCGCGAGCCCGCGCCCGGTGACCGCGTCGGTCTCGAAGTGTCGAACCGCGGGCTGGTCGCGCGACTCGTCCACGACGCAGATGCGCAGGTACCCGGGACGCGCCTCCACCGTGAGCTGGAGTGGCGTGCGCGCGTGCAGGATGGCGTTGGTGACCAGCTCGGTGACGAGCAGCGCGACGGTCTCGAGCGTGTCGGGGGAGCACGACTCACCCAGGCGATCGCGCGTGAGCGCACGCGCCCGCGTCGCGCTCGAAGGCTCGGGAGGCAGATCGACCGACAACACCCGGAGCGATCCTAACGACGGCCGGTCGGGCGTCGGCGGTTCTCGCGACGCGAGCTCGGGAGAGCGGGTTCAGCCTTCCTGCTCGGCTGCGTGTTCGATCTCGATGATGTCGCGCTCCGTGAAGAGATACCTGTGCAGATGGCGATCGAACGCCGGGTCGTGCCGGCGCACCCACTCGAGGAGCATCGCCGCGTGTTCTTTCTCCTCGTCGCGATGGTGCTCCAGGATCGCCGCCAGGTCGCGGTCGTCGGTGGCGTGGGCGCGCTGGTTGTACCAGTCGGCCGCCTCGAGCTCCTCCTGGATGGAGACCACCGCGCGGTGGATGTCGAGCACCTCCGGACCGAGGCGTGCCTCGTCCTCGTGCAGTCCCATGCTTGCTCCGGCCATGCGCGGCGGCTTACCCCTGCCCGTCGAACGGGAAACGCGCACACCGATCGCGGCGTACCCGGCGTCAGCATGTCGACGGCGCCGCGATCCCCGCGAGGCGGGCCTGCATCCACTCCAGGACGTCCTTCTCGGCGGCCACGTTCTCCTCGTAGTGGTCCTTGCCGGAGAACGTCTTGTACTCGACGGTGTCGCCGAGGGCGCACGCCTTGTGCACGTACTGGTCGGTGAACACCTTGTAGACGACGTCGTCGGAGAGACCCTGGTACACGAGCATCGGCGCCGCGGTGCGTGTCGAGCCGGGCGTGTCGGCGGCCAGGAGCTCGGGGAACGGCGGCACCTCAGCCGGGTTGTGCGCGATCACCTGATCGACCGGCTGCTTGAACGCGTCGAGCACCGCGCCGTAGCACTTCTGCTCGACGAGCTTGGTCTTGTCGAGCGCAGCCGGTGTGAGGATGTCGGACACCTTCGCCTGGGGGAACGCGGCTTGGACGCCCATGAGGCCCATCACCGCGAACCCCAGCGTCTCGGGGATGGTCGCCGCCGCGGGGAACATCGTGCTGGCGTCGGTCACCGGCGCGCCCGACACCACGCCGAGCAGGTCGAGGTCGGGCGCGTAGGTCGGCTGGATCTCGCCTGCGAACAGCGCGGCCTGGCCGCCTTGCGACTGCCCCCAGACCAGCGTCTTGTCGTTCGCGCCAGTGGCGGGGATCTGCTGCGCGGCCTTCACGATGTCGAGCACGCCGCGGGCTTCGCTGGCACCCACGAGGTAGGGGTGGGTGCCCGGCGTGCCGAGCCCCTCGTAGTCGGTCGCGGCCACCACGTAGCCCTGCGACACGACCTTCCCGATCGACGGGAGCAGCGAGACCATGTTGGCGGTGCGCGACGGTGCGCACTGGTCGGCGATGCCGTGCGTGCCGTGCGCCCACGAGATCACCGGACGGCCGTCGCGCGGCGCGGCGTCGGTCGGTGCGACCACGACACCCGACACCGCGATGTCGGAGCCGTCGAGCGCGCGCGAGTGGTAGAGGACCTTCCACGCCTGCGCGCCGGGCACGGCCTTGAACGGCGTGCTCCAGATGAGCTTGCCGGGCGCCGCCTGCGGGAGTGGGTCCGGTGGGTCGTAGAACGCCCGGCCCGCCGGCGCCTTCCGGGGCGACTCCTTCGGCGCGGCGGCGACGGGTGCGGCCGCGAGCGCGAGCGCGGCGCACGTCGCCAGGGCGGTCACCGTCAGCCCGCCGCACCGCTGTGCCCGTCGGCGCATGGCGCCGCTCCTCGTCCGCACCGTTCAGCCCACCGAACGCCCGTTCACGGAGATGCCTTCCACGCGCCCTGCTCCCGACGGGAGCCCCGAACTACCCCGCCTCCGAATCGGCACGCTGAGACTGCATCTTGACCTCTCGGTCGACCAGACTCGCGCACCCCGCCCCTTTCCGACTGTCAGGACCCGTCGATGCGCCGAGTACGAACCGTGGTCGCACGCTCCGCGGGCAAGGTCCAATTCATACCACTTCAACAGCTCTGGGCGGTTTCGGGCGTGCTCGCGGACACGTTCCCGCTCGATCGGGACCTCGCCCGCGGTCCGCGCTGGGGCCGTCGGGCGTCGCACTGGACTCGGCTCGTGCTGGTCGATCGGGCCCTCACCGATCGTGACCGCACCGCGCTCCTCACGCTGAGCGACACCCCATGGGTGCCGGCGATCCTGGTGGCCGTGCTCGCCGCCGCGATCGCGCCGCGCCTCCCACGTTGGCTGCGCCTCGCGCTCTTCGGCGCAGCCGCGGTGTGGGTGGTGCGAGGGCATCGGGCGGCGCGCTTCGTCGCCATGCGACGGGAGCTGCAACGCCTTGCGCCGAACGCGGTGCTGGTCGGCGACTTCGTCGCACTCGAGCCCGGAGCGGGGATCAGCTGGGTGGTCGATGCGCTCGACAGCGTGGGCGACGAGATCCCGTTCGTCGCGCTGGTGCCCGCTTCCGGTGATCCGCGGCGCGACGCGGCGCGCGAGCGGCTCTACGCGCGTCGCCTCGGTTTCGAGCGCGTCGGCGAGACCGTCGCCGGCGGCCAGGGCGTCGCGATCCTGCTGCGCGGCTGACCGAGCGCCGGCGGTTCAGTCGTCGGAGCGGACGCCTCGGAGTCCGAACCACGCGAGCTCGGACACCCAGGCCGCGAGCTGGACGGGTTCGTGGGGCCCGTCGGGGTCGGTGAGCGCGTGGCGACTGATGCCCTCTGCCATCCCGACGAGCGCGTGGGCGAGGACCATGCGGTGTTCGGGCGAGCCGTGGATCTCGATGAGCGTGCTCACGGCCGCGGCGGCGTCGTCGAGGACGCGGTCCACGACGTCGGCGAACTCAGGATCGTTGCGCGCCGACGCGCCGAACAGGAGGCGGAACGCGGCGCGGTCGCTCTCCACGAAGCGGAAGTACGCCGAGAACCCCTGCTCCACGCGTGCCCGCCCGGTCTCGGCGCTCGACGTCGCCGCGGTGAGCACGTCGAGGAGACGGCCGCCGACGTCTTCGAGCACCGCGACGAACAGCGCTCGTTTCGACAGGAAGTGCTGGTAGAAGACCGGCTTGGTGACTCCTGCGGCTTGGGCGAGGTCGTCCATCGCCGTGGCGTGGAACCCGCGGTCGGCGAACTCGACGCAGGCCACGTGGAGCAGCTGCCGACGCCGCTCGTCGGGTGCGAGCCGTGTCGGGGCGAGGCGGCGAGGAGCGGTCACCCCCCGGTGCTCGACTTCATCGGCATCTCGTAGCGGTTGGCGACACCGAAGTTGTCCGCCCAGAGCTCGTCGATGCGCTCCACCTCGTCGGAGGTGAGGGGCAGGTCGCTCGCGGCCGAGTACTCACGCACGTCTTCGACCGTCGTGCACGTGGGCAGCACGGTCGTGAACGCGGGGTTGGCGAGGATGCCGGCGATGGCGGCCTGACCGATGGTGCGGCCGGTGCCCTCCCAGAGGAACGAGAGCGTCTCGGCCTTGTCGAAGTTGTCGAGCATGTTGTCGCGGTTGCGGTGCGCACGGTGGTCGCCGGGCGGGAATTCGGTGTCGCGTGTGATGCGACCCGACAGCGTGTCGGAGGCGTGCGGCACGCGTGAGATGAGGCTGACGCGACCGTCGGCGACCGCGGGTTCCGCTGCGAACGTGCGGCCTGGCTCCTGCTCGAGCAGGTTGAACACCGTCTGCAACGACGCGATTTCGCGGTCGCGCAACGCCTCGAGTCCTTCGTCGACCCAGCCGATCGCGGGTCCGAGCGCCACGCCGAGCTCGCGCACCTTGCCCTCGACGCGGAACCGCTCGAGCTCCTCCCACAGCGCGTCGCTGCGGATCGGCTCGATGTGCGTGTTGTGCAGCTGGTACAGGTCGATGTAGTCGGTGCCGAGACGTCGCAGCGACGCTTCGAGCTGCCGCCGGACCGAGGCTGGTTCCCAGTCGTGCGGGCGCTCGGACTGGCCGGGGTACTTGCGTGCGGCGTCGATGTCGTAACCGCATTTGGTGGTGAGCACGATCCCGTCGCGCTGCGCCTTGAGCAGGTCGGCGAGCAGCTCCTCGCCGCAGCCGCCGTCGCCGTAGACCGGCGCGGTGTCGATGAAGTTGATGCCGGTGTCGAGGGCGGCGTGGAGGAGGCGCTGCTTGTCGTCGACGACGCCCCACCAGCCGCTGGCAAGGGTCCAGACCCCGAATCCCACCTCCGACACCTCGAGGTCGCTCCGTCCGATGCGGCGGTAGCGCACGGTGGCTCCTTTCGCCCCCTGGAGTTCGCGATCCGGCGCGAAATCTACTGCTGGGGAGCGGGCGGCTCGCCACCCGCTCGCCGCGCCGCGGCCTCGCGGTCTTCCCGCTCGGCGGCGCGCAACCCGTAGCCGAGGATGATCGGGGCCGGCAGGACGACGCATGCTCCGACGAGCGCGACGACCGTCACCGTGACGACCGCGCTCGGGAATCCCGCGACCGCGGCCACGACGAAGGCGACGACCGCGAGCAGCAGAAACCCGTACCCCACGCGCTTGCCCAGCGAGACCCAGCGGGCGATGCGGGCCCGTCGCTCGAGGACCGGGTCGTCGCCGTTCACCATGCGCTCCATCCTGCCGAACGGAAGGCGTCGTCGATGCGTCGGGGCAGATCCGGGAGCGAGCAGTGCGGCCGGACCCGCTCGACGTTGGCTTCGAGCACGGCCGGTTCGGGCGCGCGCAGCCACGCTCTGACCCCATCGACGTCGTCGATCGCCAGCAGGCGTACGCCGAAGCCCCGCAGCTCCTCGAGCACGGGGTAGTCGGCGACCGCGATCGGTCGACGATGGGCGATCGACTCGATGACCGGGTTGCCGAAGCCTTCCCAGGTCGAGGGGAACAGGATCACGTCGGACGCCGCGTAGGCGTCGGCTGCGCTTGTGGCCCGTCCGACGGTGACGGGCACCAGCGACTCCGCGACCAGGCGCGCGAACACGTCGTCGTAGCCGTCCTCGGCCGGACCGGTGATCCACAACCGCAGGTTCCACTCGGGCTCGCGCCTCGCCAGCTCGGCCGCGAACTCGATCGCGGCCGGGATGTTCTTGCGTGGGATCGCTCGGGTCGGCTGCAGCAGCACGACGTCGGTCGGGCCGAACCCGAACTCGGACCGGGTCCGGCGGCGATCACCGCGCGGAGGCTCGAGGTCGAAGGCGTTGCGCAACGTGATCGCGTCGAAGCCGCGGTTCTCGAGCTGCACGCGCGAGTGATCGTTGATGGTCACGTGCAGCGAGTTCTGGCGGCGCGGAGGCACGTTCGGGGGTGTCACGAGTCCGGCTCGCTGCCACGGCAGGTCGTGGTGGTGGAAGACGACCCGACCGTCGTGCCCTTCGAGCAGGGTGGCGGCGAGCGCCGACGCGTCGGGGTTGATGGGGAGCGAGCAGAGGTTCTCCACGATGACGAGGTCGGCACCGCTGAGGGCGACGGCCAGGTCACTCGGTGACGGCACGGTCTCGTCGGGCGGGTCGATGGCGAGGAAGGGGAGCGTGACGTCCTCGGCGCGCGGCTCGTCGTCGAGCTCGCCCGCGACCCGTCGCACGACGAAGCCGAGCTCACCCAGCGCCCACTCCCATTTCCGGGCTTCGACGGCGACCCCGTCGGCGCCGCCGAGTCGGTACGAGAGTTGGACGGCGACCGGCGGCATCGGACGGAGGTTCGCGCGGATGTCCGCGCGACGACGGATCAGCCCGGAGTGCGCCCGCGCTCGGCGCGGGCGAGGCGACGGTTCGTCGCGTCGAGCAGGGCGCGGGCAACGGCGTCGTCACGATCGCGTCGCACGACCGCCGAACCCGACACGACGAGCTCGCTCGGCGGATCGACGTAGACGACCGTCACGATCGCGACGCGGTTGCTGCCGATGCGGCTGATCTCGGCGTTGGTGATGTGGATCGCCTCGGCCGCCGGCTCGCCCTGGCGCACCGCGTCGAGCGCGGCTGCGGCGACGAGCTGTGGACGCGCGGCGCTCGCGACGGAACCTTCCGCGTACCCGGTGAGCTCGCGGTCGTTCTCGACGAGCACGACACGCACCTGCGCCCGCAGTCCGACCGCCTCGATGTTGATGGAGCTGACCCGGGCGCGCGCTTCGGAGTGGGTCAGCTCGATGCCGACCGGGGTGTTCTGGTCGTTCGTGTTGAGTTGCGCGACCGACACGATGCGGTGGTCGAGCTCGATGCCGAAGACCGTCTGCGCCACGGCCCGCACGTCTCGCACGGTCTGCTTGGCGGGCTTGCTCGGGTCGGCGAGGACGTGGACCTCCACCGGGCGTCCCGCCCGGTCCCCGACGATCCGGACCGCGTGGACCCCGCTCAGACGGCACAGCTCGTCTTCGAGATCCCGCAGCTCCGCCGCCCCTTCACGGTCACTTTCGGCCGACATCTCGTCGTTCGACCAGTCGCTCGGCATGGCGTCCCCGTTGCTCCCGAGGGCCCCCGGAGCCCCCGCCCGGACACAGCATACGGCCATCTGACCACCCAGCGTGGGGGCTCGGCGTTGCCGATGTTACTTGTGGGGCTTGCGTGGCGATCAGATCCGCGTGAAACTATGCGTTCCTTTCGTCTGGAGGGAGGCGACGACAACCGTCTCGGGGTGGAGACGGCAGGGCCTCGGCCTGATTCAAGCGAGTCATCTGAAGCAGCGAAGCGACATGTCCGTAGGGCGCTCAGCGAAGCCCATGCGGGAGATCATTTGTTTCAGGAGGTCTCGTGCAGAAGGCCATGGTTCGCGTTGCGGCCGGCGCGTCAGCATTGGTCGCAATGCTGCTCGCCGGTGGCGCTGTCAAGTGGAAGTAGCGACAGCTGATCCAAACTGCTGAGGCCTTGCCTTCTCTACCTATGCGAACACCATGAGCACGCAAAGCAAGATTCGAATCGCGGTCACAGTCGGGTGCATCGCCTCCTGTGGCTTCGTCGCGCTCGCTGCGTTTGTCGCGCCTCATTCACTGAGTTCCGACGTTGTCTTCGCGTTCGTGGTCTTCGGCGTATTGGCCGTCGCTGCGACGAACCTAGACGTGATTGCTCGTGCGAGCATCGGAATGAGCGGCAGCGTCATGATCTTCATGGCGGCTGTCGTCGTGTTCGGCGAGTACTCGTTTTTCCTCGGGCCCGCCCTCGTCGGTCTCCTCTGCGGCCTTTTCGATGTCGTGCACCTGCGCAAGCGCGAGTGGGACAAGATCGCGTTCAACTGCGCGTCGGATGCGCTCTCTCTGATGGGTGGAACCGCAGCGTTCTTCTTGATCGCCGCAGATAAGCCGATTGAGGACCCGTTCATCCTGACTGTCGCTGTTGCGGCCGCTGCTTGTACCTACCTCCTTCTGAACGCCGTGTTCGTGAGCTTCCCGGTGGCGATCAGCGGCGGTGATCAGTACAGGCGCGTTTTGCGGGAGATTCTCGCGTTCAACGTCGGGGCGTTTCCTTTTGCGTTGTTGGGATTGGGGCTCGGGTGGGTGTACCTCGAGTTGGGTGCGGCGGTCGTACCGCTCCTCGTCGTGCCGATCTTGATCGCGCGTTCGACGTTCGCCAGCTACCTCGAGCTGAAGGCGGGCCAGGAGCAGACGATCGAGACGCTCATCCTCGCCCTCGAGGCCAAGGACCCGTACACCGCCGGTCACGCGCAGCGCGTCGCCACCTTCTCCGAGTACGTCGGTGCCGAGCTCGCCTTCGGTCAGCGACGCATGGAGCGGCTCCGCTACGCAGCGCTGATGCACGACATCGGCAAGCTCGTCGTCCCCAACCAGATCCTCAACAAGCCGGGACGTCTCACGGAGGCCGAGTTCGAACGGGTGAAGCGTCACGAGACCGTCTCCGTCGAGCTGCTCCACCGCATCGACTTCCTCGCACCCGTCGCGGGCGACACCACCACCGAGGCCGCGACCGCCGCCGTCGACGGCACCGACCTGATCGAGCCCGCGATCATCCACGTGGCCGACGCCTTCGACGCCATGACCTCCACCCGGTCGTACCGACGGGCGCTGAGCCAGGAGACCGCCTTCGCCGAGCTGCGCGACGGGGCGGGCACGCAGTTCAACGCGGCGTGCGTCGACGCGCTCATCCACTCCATCGAGCGGCGCGGTGAGCAGTACGGCGCGGGTCACGAGGTGGACGAGCACGAATGGGCCGTGGCCCCGCCCGAAGCCGGCACCGGTTCGGCCGGTCTCGGCCACCTCGTCTCTGAGGAGCTCGTTCCCGAGGAGCAGGCGGCCGGATCGTGAGACGCTGGGCGCGGGTGCTCGTCCTCGTGCTCGGCGGCGCGCTCGTCGCGATCGGGATCGAGATCGCCCACCCGGGAAGCCCCTGGGCTCCACTCGCGATGATCGGTGGCGCCATCGCCGCCGGTGAGCTCATCGAGCTCAAGCCGCCGCTCCGCGCCGCACTGCCGATCTCGTTCGCCTTCATGGTCGTGTTGGCGCGCCAGGGGTCGGTGCAGGACGCGGCTCTGGTCCTCGTCGTCGCCGAGCTGGCCACGTTCCTCGTTCGCTCCGAGCCCACCTCGGTGGAAGGACGGCTGGCGCTGTTCGGCGAGCGCATCGTCGAAGGGCTGGCCGCGGTCCTCGTGTACCACGGCATGGCCGACGCCTTGGGCGCGCCCTCCACCTCCAAGCTCCTCTTCGCGCTCGCGGTCGCCGCGCTCGCGCCGATCCTCATCGCGGAGATCGGGCGCATGATCCGGGAGCGCGACGCGTCGGTGACCGCCCACGGCCGCATGGCCGACGTCGCGCTCGTCACCAGCGCGACGCTCATGGCGATCAGCGCGATCGGAGTCGACGGCAACAGCGGCATGGGACTCTGGGGTCCCGCGGTGTTCACCATCCCGCTGCTCGCCGCGTGGTACTCGTACGAGCATCTCGAGGTCATCCGCCGCACCTATGACCAGACCATCCGCGCGCTGGGAGCAGCGCCGGAGCTCGGCGGCATGGTGCGCGACGGGCACGCCGAGCGCGTCGCCGACCTCGCAGTCGCCCTCGGCGGGGTGCTCGGCTTCTCACGTCACGAGCTCGCGCAGCTCGAGACCGCGTCGCTGCTGCACCACCTCGGCCAGGTCTGTCTCGACGAACCCGACGACGGCCGTCCGCCCGAGCCGCTGGCGGTCGCGGAGGCGGGTGCCACCATCCTCCGTGGTACGCAGCTCCTCGCTCCCGCCGGCGACATCATCGCCGCCGAGTGGATGCCTCACCGCCAGAGCATCTCGTCGCGCCCCTCCGTGATGTCGGGGCAGATCCTCAAGGTCGCGAGCGCCTTCGACGAGCTCTCCGACGGCCATCTCGAACGTGCCGCGCTCGCGCTCGAAGCGCTGCGCTCGGCGCCGGAGTACCTCTACGACGGCCGCGTGCTCGGAGCGCTCGACATCGTCCTCGATCGGCGTGGCCTGCTCGACGATCAGCTCTGCTGAGCGCCTGACGTCGCTCGCGCGACGCCGCGCCGCTTCGGCACGCGGCTGCCCTCGAAGCACAGGTCGACGATCCCGAGCCCCATCACGATGTCGCCGATCGAGAACTGCTGGTTCGGGAAGCCCGGCGCGGTGATCACGTCGCCCAGGAACGCGAGCAGGTCGTCGTCCCCCTGGGGGCGGTGCTTCACGGTCTGCTCGATCGGGACGTGCACCTCACGACCGGCGCGCTCTCGGACGTCGTCCTTCGTCGGCATGCCCTGGTTCAGGGCGATCACGAGCACGTTGAGGGCCACACCGATCGCGATGATCGTCATCCCCCGCACCGAGCGGTTCAGCAGGCAGAACGTGAGGATGCACGCGTAGGAGAGGAGGAGGATCGCGAAGCCGACGTCCTCGATCCGGTCCTTCGGGAAGTCGACCACCTCGAGCAGGATCTGGATCGCGAGACCGAGGAACAGCAGCAAGATCATCCGGAAGCGGAGGCGGCCGAGACGCTCGACGCTGCCCTTTGTGACGACGACCACGATGATCGCGAGCGCGATCGTCGCCACGAAGAAGATCACGCGCACCACCGTACCGACGACGACCGCGAGGCCGCAGGTATCCTCCGGCGCATGTACGAGCTGCGTTCGTCCCGTGAGGGCACCGTCATCCGCGTCGAGGTCGACGAGGGCCAGATGGTCGCCGAGGACGACGAGATCGCAGTGCTCGACACCGAGTCGGGCCGTGTCGTGGTGGTCACCGACGTCCCCGGTGTCGTACGGGAGCTCTACGTCGAGGCCGGCTATCCGGTCACGCCGGGCAAGGTCATCGCGCTGATCGACGAGTCCTGACCCCGAGCAACTCGGGGTCGAGGGTGGTCAGTAGTTCGACGGCAGCAACCGCTCGAGGTACGTGTAGGCGAAGAACAGCACGATGAAGAAGGGCACCGCCCCGATCACCCACGTGGTCCAGCGCGGGTGCCGGTGGAACAGCAGCCACCAGAGGAGGCCGACGACCAGCGCGATCGTGCCCCAGATGATCGTCGGCGTACGCGAGGACGACTCGCCCGAGAGCCCTCCGATCGAGGTGGCCTTCTTCCCGTCGGCGACCTTTGTCGGCGCCAGCGGCACCGCGCCCGCCGGGAGCTCGAGCTGCGCCTTGATGACGAGGCGCTGCGCGGCGGAGTACTTCGGGTTGCACGTGGTGAGCGTGAGCGTCGCCAGGAGGTGCCCGGGCCGCGCGGGATCGGGCGTCGGGTCGAGCACGCTGACCTCGCTCGGGTCGACGATCTTCTGCTCCGTGACCTTGTAGACGAAGCTGCCCTGCGACGGGGTCTGCACGCTGATCTCGTCGCCCACCGCCAGCTGGTCGAGGTCGCCGAAGGGGGCTCCATAGGTCGTGCGGTGCCCGGCGATGGCGCTGTTCCCCTCGTGCCCCGGCATCTGCGTGCTCGGGTAGTGGCCCGGTCCCTTGTGCAGGTCATCGACGTCCACACCCTCCACCACATATTGCGAGACGCCGATCTTCGGGATGTGGATGGCGCCGAGGAGGTCACCCTCGGGGGGCGCGGCGAGCGGCGCCAGGGTCGTCGTCGTGGTCGAGCCGGGCGTGGTCGTCCCGGGAGCGGTGGTCGTCGCCGGAGCAGTGCTCGTCGTCGCGCCGCCGGCCTCGCGCCGGGCGTGCTCGAACTGCTGTTGGAGGTCGTTCTGGGCCCGGGCCTGGTAGATCCCCGTGCCCCACAGCTGGTACGCGACGAAGAGGAGCAGCAGGAGCCCCACCGTCACCAGAGCCCTCCCCACGGCTCCCAGGACCCTGCGCATGGCCGGTGAGGCTAACGCCCACGCTGCGTCGCCACGCGTCGCCGGTTCGACCGCTTCCGACCGCCCTCCGTAGACTCGCGGGACCGAATGCCCGGAGGCGAGAAGTGCCTGCCGTCGTCCGTTGCCGCACTGCCGTCTGTCTCTTGGGGCGTTTCCCGGCCCTCGCCGGTGTCGACCTCGACGCATCGACTGGTGAGATCGTCCTGCTCTCGGGCGCCAACGGCGCCGGGAAGACCACGCTGCTGCGACTGCTCGCGGGGCTGGTCCCGCTCTACTCGGGCGAGGCCACGGTGCTGGGTCACGATCTCGCGGTCGATCGCAAGAGCGCACGGCGCGACCTCGCGCTCGTCGGGCACGAGACCTTCTGCTACGACGACCTCACCGTCCGGGAGAACCTGCGGTTCGCGGCTCGCGCCGCCGATCGGGACGACGCCGACGCCGAGACCGCGCTCGAGCGCCTCGGTCTGGCGCGTCAGGCCGACGTCGTGCATCGGCGCCTCTCGATGGGACAGCGTCGGCGCCTCGCCGTCGCCGTCGCGCTCTCCCGCGATCCCCTGCTGCTGCTGCTCGACGAGCCGCACGCCGGCCTCGACGCCGAGGGCCGTGAGTTCCTCGACGACGTCGTGCGCGCCGCCCCGTCGGAAGGGCGCACGGTGCTGCTGGCGTCGCACGAGCTCGACCACGCCCGTGCGCTGGCGACGCGCGAGGTCGTGATCACCGCCGGCCAGGCCCACCTCGAGACGACACGCCTCGAGGCGGTCGCCGAGCCCGACGATTCGACCGATCGAGGCGTCGCATGACCCTGTGGCGGGAGGTGCGACTCGTCGCCGGCAAGGACCTGCGCATCGAGGCCCGCACGCGCGTGACCGCCCAGCAGATCGTCCCCTTCGGGCTGATCGTGCTGCTGCTCTTCGCGTTCGCGCTCGATCCCGACCGCGGCATCCTCCGACGAGTGGCGCCCGGCCTGTTCTGGGTGACGGTGCTGCTCGCCGCACTCCTCGCCGTCTCGCGGTCCTTCGGGATCGAGGCCGACAACGGCGCCCGCGACGGGTTGCGCCTCTCGGGGCTCGACGGGCCGGCGCTCTTCCTCGGCAAGGGGGCCGCGATCGCGGTGCAGCTCCTCGCACTCGAGGTCGTGCTGGCGGCGACGGTGGTGCTCGTCTACGGCATCGAGCTGAACACGCTGGTGCCGCTCATCCTCGCCACGCTGGCCGCGACCGTGGGCGTGGCGGCCACCGGTACCCTCTACGGCGTGCTCGCCGCAGGAGTGCGGGTGCGCGAGACCTTGGTGCCGGTGTTGCTGCTCCCGGTGGTGGCACCGGTGCTGCTCGGGGCCACCCGAGCCTGGGAAGCGGCGATCGACGGCATACCGTCGGACGCCTGGCCCTGGGTGGCACTGCTCGGGGTCTTCGCGCTGCTCTTCACGGCGATCGGGATGCTGGCGTTCGGCCCGCTCCTGGAGGAAGCATGAGCGACGGGACGAGCGTGGACAAGGTTGTCGACACGACGAGACTGCTGAAGCCGCAGCTGAGCAAGCTGCTCGGCTGGATCGCGTTGGCGTCGGTGATCATCCTGGTGCTCTTCGGCCTGTGGGGCGCACCGAAGGACGAAGTGCAAGGCGACGCGCAGCGTCTCATGTACCTGCAC
>DASUAS010000420.1:0-2538 GCA_035763625.1 Acidimicrobiia bacterium | reverse complement strand
GATCTCGTCGGCGAAGCGCGTGCAGCGGCCGCACTGGATGCAGCGCTCGCGGTCGAGCAGCACGACGTCGCTGATCGGGATCGGCTTCGCGAAGTGGCGCTTCTCCTCGACGAAGCGCGACTCGCCGGGGCCGAACGCGAGGGTCTGGTCCTGCAGTGGGCATTCGCCACCGCGGTCGCACACCGGGCAGTCGAGCGGGTGGTTGATCAGCAGGAACTCGAGGACGCCGTCCTGCACCGCCTTCACGTTGGGCGACTGCGTGTTGACGACCATGCCGTCGGAGACCGGCGTGGCGCAGGAGATCTGGAAGCCCCGCATGCCCTCGACCTCGACCAGGCACATGCGGCACATGCCGACCGGCTTCATGCGCTCGTGCCAGCAGAAGCGCGGGATGTAGGTGCCGTGCTCCTGCGCGACCTTGATGAGCAGCTCGCCGCGCGGTGCCTGCACCTCGTTGCCGTCGATCGTGACCGTGACCGTGTCGGGCCCGGGCGCGACCGGGATGACGTAGCGCTGGTCGGATGGCCACTGGCTCATGCGCACGGCGTCGGTGCTCATGACGCGGCCTCCATGGTGGGCTCCACCGACTCCATCGACTCCGACGTCACCACGAACGCGCCACGTGCTTCGGCGTCGCGCGCGAGCCGCTCCTTGATCTCGTCGTACCAGTAGTTGCGCAAGCTGACCGTCGGTGACACCGTGCTCGGCCCGAGCTGGCAGATCGTCGTCATGCCCGGCGGCCACGACAGGCCCGGCGCGATGTTGTTGCCGAAGCCGAGCAGCAGGTCGAGGTCTTCGGGCCGGCCATAGCCGTGCGCCATGCGGTAGAGCACCTTCTCCTGCCAGCCCGATCCCTCACGGCACGGCGTGCACTTGCCGCACGACTCGTGCGCGAAGAACTTGGCGATGCGCCACGCGACGAGCAGCGGATCGACGGTCTCGTCGAACACCATGATCGCCCCCGACCCGAGCATGGTCTTGAGCTCGCTCTGCACCGAGTCCATGTCGAGCGGCGCGTCGAGGTGCTCCTCGACCAGCCAGGGCGAGGACGCACCGCCGGGGATGAAGAACCCGAGGCGCTTGCCGTCCTTCATCCCGCCGGCGAGGTCGTCGATCAGCTCACGAAACGTCATGCCGAGCTCGACTTCGTAGTTGCCGGGTCGTTCGACGTGGCCCGACACCGAGAAGATCCGCGTGCCGGTGGAGCGGTTGACCCCCATCGACGCATACCACTCGCCACCACGGTTGACGATGTGCGGGACCGTCGACATCGTCTCGACGTTGTTGACGATGGTGGGAGCCGCGTACACGCCCTGCACGGCCGGGAACGGTGGCTTGATGCGCGGCATGGCGCGCTCACCCTCGAGGCTCGACAGGAGGCCGGTCTCGTCGCCGGCGATGTAGCAGCCGGCGCCGCGGTGCAGCACGATCTCGAGGTCGAAGCCGGATCCGAGGATGTTCTTGCCGATGAAGCCGCGGTCGTACGCGTCGGCGATCGCCTGGCCGAGCCGCTCGGCCCCGAGTGCGAACTCGCCGCGCAGGTAGATGAACGCGTGGTGGCACTGGATCGCGTACGACGTGATGATCACGCCCTCGAGCAGCTGGTGCGGGTCGCGCTCCACGAGCATGTGGTCCTTGAACGTCGAGGGCTCGCCCTCGTCGCCGTTGACCGCGAGGTAGCGCGGGAAGACGTCCTTCGGCAGGAACGACCACTTCTGCCCGGTGCCGAACCCGGCGCCGCCCCGTCCGCGGAGGCCCGAGGTGGACACCTCGCTGATGATGTCGTCGGGCGTCATGCCGAGCGCCTTCTTCAGACCCTCGTAGGCGCCGTTGCGGAGCGCAGCCTCGATCGTCCACGAGTCGTCGGGTCGCTCGCGCAGGAACTTGGTGATGATGCGGGTCTCTTGTGCGGGCATGGTCGTCAGCTCCGCACCGGAGACCCGGAGATGGTGCGCGCCACCCGCGTGCCCGCCTTGTACTCGTCGATCACCGTCTCCGCATCGGAGCCGGTGACCGGACCGTGGAACTCGTAGTTGACCTGCAACACCGGCGCGAGGTCGCACGCGGCGATGCACTCCACCTCTTCGACGGTGACGTCGTCGTCGGCGGCGTAGCGCCGCTGCAGGTGGTCGAGCAGGTCGGGTCCGCCGTTGACCAGACAGCTCACGTTGGTGCACACCGACACCAGCAGCTTGCCGATCGGCTCCCGCTTGAACATCGTGTAGAAGGAGCACGTCCCGAGCACGAGCGCGGGGGTGAGGTCGAGGAGGTCGGCGATCTCCTCGATCGCCCCGGGAGTGACGTGACCGTCCTGGTCCTGCGCGAGGTGCAGCAGCGGCAGCACCGCCGACTTCTTCTGCGGGTACTTGGCGATCGTCTCGCGCGCGAGGTCGAGGTTCGCAGGCGTGAAGGGCACTAGCGGTCGACCTCCCCCATGATCGGATCGATGCTCGAGACGACCGCAACCGCGTCGGCGAACATCCCGCCGGGCACCATCGCGTCCATCGACTGCAGGTTGTAGAACGACGGCCCGCGGAT
>DASUAS010000419.1:0-8339 GCA_035763625.1 Acidimicrobiia bacterium | reverse complement strand
GAGGTCGTGCGCCAGCTCTTCGCCGCGGCCCTCGTCGACGTCGGCGATGACGACGCGTGCGCCCTCGGCGACGAACCGCTCGACCGTCGCCCGGCCGATGCCGCTCGCGCCCCCGGTGACCACCGCCACCTTGCCCGTGAGCTCGTCCCCCATGGTCAGACGCCTTTCTCGATCCACTGGTCGGGGCACGGGTCGATGCCGTGCCGGATGAAGATCTCGTCGATCGCGTCACGGTCGGCGGTGTCGAGTGTCCATTCCAGAGCCGCGGCGTCGTCGTCGACCTCGGCCGCCGAACGGCACCCGACCAGCGACGCGCTCACGCCGGGGGTCGCCGTCGCCCACCGCAGCGCCAGCTGCGCCACGGAACGACCGCGAGCGGCGGCGAACTCGCGGAGGTCGTCGACCACGGCGACGTTCTCGGCGATGCGCCCGGGACCGAAGAGGTGCTCGAACAGGGGTGACATCACGCCCCACTTGTCGGTCTTCGACCGCCAGTCGTCGGCAGGGAAGTGATGGCCGGGGGGCAGGGTGCCGCCGAGCAACCCGTAGGCGAGCGCGCCGTACCCGAGGAAGCCCACGCCGTTCGTCGTGCACCATGGGAGCAGCTCGGCGTCGATGCGACGATCGAAGAGCCCGTGCACGTACTGCACCGCGTCGACCGATCGCACGGCGGCACACGCCTCGACCTCGGCGAGGGTGAAGTTCGACAGCGCGACGAAGCGGGCCTTCCCCGCGCGCACGACGTCGTCGAGCGCGCCCATCGTCTCCTCGAACGGGGTCTCGCGGTCGGGCCAGTGCACCGTGTACACGTCGACGTGGTCGGTGCCCAGACGCTGCAAGCTGGCGTCGATCGATGCGTGCACGCGCTCGGCGCGGCCGTCGCGGAAGTTGGGGCGGTCCTGGTAGCCGGTGCCGAACTTCGTCGAGATGATCGCCTCGTCGCGCCGGCCGTGCAACGCGCGTCCGAGCGCCGTCTCCGACGCGCCGAACCCGTACGCCTCCGCGGTGTCGAAGAGGTTGATGCCGACGTCGAGCGCGTGGCGCACGGCCCGCGCGAACTCGCGCTCGTCGACGTCGCCGTAGCCGCCGCCCACCTCCTGGCACCCGAAGCCGATCGCGGAGACGTCCACACCGGTGGCGCCCAGGGCCCGGCGTTCCATCACGCCAGTCGGCAGCGCACGGGGAGGTGCTTGATGCCCCCGTTCACCGCCGAGTTGAGTCGTTCCACCGGTCCTGCCACCTCGAACGACTCGAGGCGCGCGAGCAGGTGGCGGAACACGGTCTGCATCTCGAGCCGGGCGAGGTGCGCGCCCATGCAGAAGTGCTCGCCGATGCCGAACGCCAGGTGCGGATTGGGATCGCGATCGATTCGGAACGCGAACGGGTCGTCGAACACGTCGTCGTCGCGGTTGCCCGACGCGAAGAACAGGGCGACCTTGTCGCCCTCGTGGATGCGGACGCCGTGCACCTCGGCATCCTCTGTCGCAGTGCGGGTGAAGTGGATGATCGGCGTGACGTAGCGGAGCATCTCCTCGACCGCGCCCGGCAGCAGATCGGGATCGGCGCGGAGCCGCTCCCACTGGTCGCGATGGCGGTCGAGCGCGAGCAACCCGCCGCTGATCGCGTTGCGGGTGGTCTCGTTGCCGGCTTCCACCATCAGCTCGCAGTACGAGAGCAGCTGCAGCTCGGTGAGCGGCTCGCCGTCGATCTCGGCCGCGATGAGCTCGCTCACGATGTCATCACCGGGCTCGCGGCGGTGCCGCGCGACCAGGTCCGCGAGGTAGGTGTGCATCTCGATCCGCGCCCGCTTGAGGGTCTGACCGGGGCTCTCGCCGGGACGACGGAACTCGGGGTCGTCCTTGCCGATGACCTCGTTGGTCCAGTGGAACAGCAGCTCGCGGTCGTCGCGAGGGACGCCGAGGAACCAGGCGATCACCGCGATCGGGAGCGGCGCGGCGACGTGCTGCACGAAGTCGAACGCCTCACCGCCGGCGGCGGCGTCTCTGATGCCGTCGAGCACCTCCAACGCGAGCTGTTCGATGTCGTCGTTGCGGGACCTGATCGCGCGCGGGGTCAGTCGCCGCATGGCGACCCGGCGCAGCGGACCGTGACGGGGCGGGTCGAGCGTGACCACCATCTCGATCGGTTGGCCGGCGGCGCCCTTGGGGCCGATCATCAGCCCGTGCTCGTTCGAGAACCGGACGGGATGCGACGCGACGTCGACGATGTCGGCGTGCTTGGTGACCGCCCAGAACGGTTCGTAGCCCTCGGGCTCGAACCATGCCACGGGGGCCTCGGCGCGCAGCTGCGTCCACACGTCGTCGGGGTAGCCGCGTTCGGCGTAGCGCGCGGGATCGCAGAGGTCGAGCGGATCGATCGAGGCGGGGTGCACGAGGCGGTCGGTCATGGCGGTCACGTCCGGTCGAGGGCGGCGAGGGTCTCGGGCGACGCCGGCGCGGCGAGGTAGCCCACGATGCCGTCGACGACATCGCCGAGCGCGACCGCGAACGGGAGCGCCGGTTGCCCGAGCACTCGGGCGCGCTCCCGGTCGGCTGCCGCGTGCACCAGTGACGCCATCGCCCGTGAGATGCGATGCGTGCGCAGCGGTTCGACGAGGTGCGCGAGCAGCGACGAGATGTGCGCGTGGTACGCGCGCGTCGACGTGACGAGGTCGTCGGGCAGCTGGTCGAAGAGGTCGGTGCGGCCGTACTGCGTGAGCATCGAGACGAAGCTCATGTAATTGCTGTCCTCCAGCTCGCTCTGCTCGAACATCCAGCGGGCCTCGCACTCGACCCAGGCCCGGAGGTCGTCGGGCCGCCGCTCGGCGAGGAGGAGGTCGCGCCGCTCCCGGAGGCGGGGGAGGCGGTACTCGAACACCGCCTGCACCAGACGCTCCTTGGTGCCGAAGTGGTACTGCACCGCCGAGTTGTTGCCGTTCCCGGCGGCGGCGCCGATCTGGCGCAGCGACACCCCTTCGATCCCGCGCTCGGCGAACAGGCCCTCGGCCGCGAGGACGATCTGCTCCTTGGTCGACGGCGCGATCACCGCCATGACGGTCGATTCCGCTCCGGTGTCCCGGCCGTCCGGCCGCGCCTGCGCTCCATCTCCATCACGACCGCGAATCCCAGCACCCTGGACAGTGAAAGTCAATCGTCTTAAAGTTCAGACGTTCCGTGAACTGGTCCATGGGGGAGCGCGCGCCGTCGTGACTGCGAACACCGCCTCGAATGCTGACGCCACGCCGATCCGGGTCGACTTCGACCTCACCGGCATGAGAACCCGTCAGGCCGCCGACGAGGCGCTCGATGCGGTGAAGGCGACCGGATGCCCGGTGGTGTGGACCGAGGACAACGGCGGGCACTGGATCGTCGGAACCTACGAGCTGGTGACCGACGCGTTCCGCGACTGGGAGACGTTCTCCTCGGAGCGGCGCGACCCGGGGCGTTCGGCGATCGCCTTCACCAACAGCAGCCTCCCGCCGTGCCTGCCCGAGGAGAGCGACCCGCCGCACTGGCACGGGTACCGGCGCGCGCTGGCCAGGATCCTCTCGCCCCAGGCGTCGGAGCGGTTGCGTAGCCGGGCGCGGCACTGGACGAAGTACGCGCTCGACCGGGTGGTGGAGAGCGGTGAGATCGAGTTCGTCCACGACCTCACCACGGTGGTGCCCGCGCGCGTCACGCTCGAGTGGCTCGGCTACCCGGAAGCCGAGTGGCAGTGGTTCGCCGACACCTTCCACGGCATCTCCGCCTATCCAGCCGGCTCGCCCGAGCACCACGAAGCCTCACAGGCGTACGGGCCGGTGCTGGCGCGCATCAACGAGGAGCTCCACGACCGCCGCGTGTCGCCCCGCGACGACGCGCTGAGCGCGATCGCGAACCACGACGTCGACGGAGAGCGCCTCCCCGAGGACGCCGCGCAGTCGATCGCGTTCCTCACCACCGTCGGCGGCATCGACACGACGACCGCGTTGGCCGGCGGCGCGCTCCTGCACCTCTCGAAGTTCCCGGCCGACCGGCAGCGACTGATCGACGAGCCCGGGCTCCTGCCGCTCGCCACTGAGGAGTTCCTCCGCTTCTATCCCCCGGCGCGCGCGCACAAGCGGATCGTCGCCGTCGACACCGAGTTCGGTGGCGTGACCATGAAGGCGGGCGAAGAGGTCCTCCTCAGCGAGGTCGCGGCCGGGCGCGACGAGTCGGAGTTCCCCGACGCCGACCGGTTCGTGCTCGACCGCAACCCCAACCGGCACGTGTCCTTCGGTGTCGGCATCCACCGCTGCCCGGGCTCGCACCTCGCGCGCATCACGTTCTCGGAGATGATCGCCGGTGTGCTCGAGCGCCTGCCCGACTACCACATCGACCCCGACGCGGTCGTCGACTACCCCGACTGGGCGATGGTGGGTGGTTGGCAGCACATGCCGGCGACGTTCACGCCGACTGCGCGCTGACCGACGCGCGTGGACCTCTCGCTGAGCGAAGAGCAGGAGCAGCTGGTCGAGGCGTTCCGCGTCTTCTTCGCCAAGGAGTGCCCCGCGGCGGTCGTGCGCGCCGCCGAGGCCGGGGGCGGCTTCGCACCCGGGCTGTGGGACGCGGTCTCGGCGCTCGGCGGCCCGACCATGGGCGTCGCCGTCGACCACGGCGGCGCGGGAGCGGGGATGCTCGACCTCGAGTTGGCGGCCGAGCGCGCCGGCGCCGCGCTGGCGCCGGTGCCGCTGATCGACGGTTGGGTCACGGCGCGGCTGCTGGCCTCGTGTGGCGACGCGGGCCGGGCGGTGCTCGCCCGCCTCGCCGACGAACGGCCACCGGTGGCGGTGGTCGCGCTGCACCCCACCCGTGACGGCGTGGCCCGACTGGTGCCGGGTGGCGCGGTCGCGACGGTCGTGGTCGGGCTCGACGACGACGAGCTCGTCGTGGTCGAGGGCACGCCCGACGCACCGGCACGCCGCCACGATCTCGGCAGCATCGCCGTGGCCGACCGGACGTTGCGCATCGGGGCACGCATCGTCCTCGCGCGGGGCGCCGACGCGCACGCACGGCACGAGCGGGCGGTCGACGAGTGGCGAGTGCTCACCGCCGGCGCGCTGGTCGGGCTCGCGGGCGCGGCCCTCGAGATCGGCGTCGAATACGCCAAGCAGCGGGAGCAGTTCGGCGTGCCCATCGGTTCGTTCCAGGCGCTCGCACACCGGCTCGCCGACGTCGCTACCGCGGTCGACGGGGCACAGCTCCTCGCACGGGAAGCGGCGTGGGCGGCCGACGAGGTCGAGCCCGACGCGGTTGCACTCGGGCGCATGGCGTTCCTCTTCGCCACGCGCGCGGCGCAGGACACCACTGCGGCCGCGCTGCACGTCCACGGCGGCTACGGGTTCACGCTCGAGTACGACATCCAGCTGTACCTGCGGCGAGCGAAGGCGTGGCCACTCGCGCTCGGCGATCCGCGGCGTGGCGCGCTGCACCTCGCCGACGCGCTGTTCGGCCCGGTCGAACGCGCCCAGGCGGGCGCCTGATGGACTTCCGCCTCGGAGCCAAGAGCGACGTCTTCCGCGACGAGGTGCGCGCGTTCCTGCGCGATCACCTGCCCGAAGACATGGCCGACCGCGCGCACGCCACCGGCACGAACCACGACTGGCGGGTGCACCGCGCGCTCGGCGAGCAGGGATGGATCGCGGCGTCGTGGCCGAAGGAGTACGGCGGCCAGGACCGCGACCCGTTCGAGATGACGGCGATGCGCGACGAGCTGCGCCTCGCCGGCGTGCCCACCGACGGGCTCGGGCAGTCGGTGATCGTCGCCCGCACCATCCGCGCCGTCGGCTCCGAGACGCAGAAGCAGCGGTTCCTGCCGCCGTTCCTCGCCGGCGAGATCATCTTCGCCCTCGGCTACACCGAACCCGACTCGGGCTCCGACGTCGCCGCGGCCAAGACCCGTGCCGTGCGCGACGGCGACGACTGGATCATCGACGGCCAGAAGATGTTCACCACCCTCGCCCACGAGGCCGCGTACGTGTTCCTGCTCACGCGCACGAACCCCGACGTGCCCAAGCACCGCGGGCTCACCATGTTCCTCGTGCCGCTCGACGCCCCCGGCGTGGAGATCCACCCGGTGCACACGATGGGAGGTGAGCGCACCAACGCCACCTTCTACTCCGGCGTGCACGTGCCCGACGCGCTGCGCGTCGGCGAGATCGACGGCGGCTGGGACGTGATGACGGTCGCGCTCACGTTCGAGCGGGGCGGGTTCGCGTTGAGCGAGGCCGATCGGGTGTGGCAGCAGACCGTCGACTGGGCGACCACCACGCGCCGGACCGACGGCGCTCGGGTGATCGACGACCCGCTCGTGCGCGAGCGCCTCGCGGTCATGCGCGTGCACGACGAAGTGGCCCGCCTGCTCGCGCTGCGATGCTCGTACGTGGCCGCCACCGGCGCGATGCCGGGTGTCGAAGGCTCGATGCACAAGTTGTTCTACGCCGAGTCGATGACCGCCGACGCCGCCGAGCTGGTCGACATGCTCGGCGTCGACGGCGTGCTCTCGCACGGCGACGCGGAGGCACCGGTGGACGGGTGGGTCGAGCACCTCTACCGCCACGCCGCCGTCACCACGATCTACGGGGGCACGAGCGAGGTGCAGCGCGACATCATCGCGTCGCGCGGCCTCGGGCTCCCGCGCAGCCGTCGCTGAACCGACTCGATCAGGAGCAACCACCGTGGCCAGCCCCGACTACGCAACCGTCGACTTCTTCCGCGACCGGGAGCTGTTCCAGGACCCGCACGCGTACTACGAGTGGGTGCGCGCCCAGGGCCCGGTCTGGCGCGGACCGAAGCGCGGCGTCGTGTTCGTGTCCGGCTTCGACGAGGCGGTCGCCGTCTACCGCGATCACGAGCGCTTCTCGAGCTGCAACACGGTCGCAGGTCCGTTCTTCCCCTGGCCCGTGCCGCTCGAAGGCGACGACATCAGCGCCATCATCGAGGAGCATCGCGACGCGCTGCCGTTCAGCGACCAGCTCCCCTCGTTCGACCCCCCGCGGCACACCGACCAACGAGGCCTTCTCATGCGCCTCATCACGCCGAAGCGCCTGAAGGAGAACGAGGAGTTCATGTGGCGCCTCGCCGACCAGGTCTTCGCCGAGTTCCTCGACCGCGGCGAGTGCGAGTTCGTGCACGAGTACGCGCTGCCGTTCACGCTGCTCGTCGTCGCCGACCTGCTCGGTGTGCCGGAGGACGACCGGGACGAGCTCCGCGGCCGGCTCACCCACCAGGACCCGCGCTCGACCCAGAAGATGGAGCACAAGCCGCTCGAGTTCCTCTACGAGCAGTTCACCGCCTACATCGAGGACCGCCGCCGCGAGCCGCGCGACGACGTGATGACCGGGCTGGCCACCGCCACGTTCCCCGACGGCACGCTGCCGCCCGTCCACGACGTGATGCGCATCGCCGCCAACCTGTTCAGCGCGGGTGGCGAGACGACGGCGCGGCTGATGTCGACGTCGTTCCGGATCCTCGGCGACCGGCCCGACCTCCAGGCGACGCTGCGCGCCGCACCCGATCGGATCCCCGCCTTCATCGAGGAGGCGCTGCGGCTGGAGCCGCCGATCACCGGCGAGTTCCGCCTGTCCAAGGTGCCGGTCGTGGTGGGCGAACTCGAGCTGGCGCCGGGCACGAGCGTGTTCGTGCTCAACGGCGCCGCCAACCGCGACCCGCGCCAGTTCGACGACCCGCTCGAGCTCCGTCTCGATCGCGTCAACGGGCGCCAGCACATCGGCTTCGGCCACGGCATCCACTCGTGCGCGGGCGCGCCGCTGGCACGGGCCGAGACCCGCATCACCATCGAGCGGTTCCTCGCCCTCACCGACGACATCAGGATCTCGGAGGCGCATCACGGTCCGATGGGCGCGCGTCGCTACGAGTACGACCCGACCTACATGCTGCGCGGGCTGCGGGAGCTGCACCTCGAGTTCACCGCGGCCGGCCGAGAGAACGGGAGCACGTGATGGCGATCTACAACCACACCGGCCAGGTCGTCACTGACCTCGAGCGGTCGAAGCGCTTCTACCAGGAGGTGTTCGGCTTCGTGCTCTGGTACGAGATCCAACCACCCGACGAGGGCACGGCCAAGCTCAACTGCATGGAGCCGCCGCTCGGCGTCACCGCGTCGTACCTCGTGCTCGACGGCTTCGTGCTGGAGCTCATCCACTACTCGGCCGAGGGCGCGGCGCACGCGTACCAGCCGCGCACGATGGCCGATCCGGGCCTGACGCACATCTCGATCTCGGTCGACGACGTGCGCGCCGCGGCGGCGAAGGTGGCCGAGCACGGGGGGCAGATCATCGAGGAGAGCGACGTCGGGGTCGC
>DASUAS010000418.1:0-5022 GCA_035763625.1 Acidimicrobiia bacterium | reverse complement strand
TAGCAGAGCAAGGCCACGTCGGCGGGCTCGCTGACGTCGAGCCCGGGCGCTTCGGCGTCGGGCAGGTCGACCGCCGGCGTGGTGACGATGCACTTGTCGCCCACCGCCGCCGCGAACAGCTCGGTGCGAGCGTGGTCGACGATGCACGCGGCCGGGGAGCAGTCGTCGACGATGTGGCCGATCTCCCTCGCTCGGTACGCGCCGTTCACGGGCACGACGACGAGGCCGAGGCGCAGCGCGGCGACGTGCGCGACGACCAGCTCGATCGACGTGGCCGCACTCATGACCACTCGGTCGCCGGCGCCCAGGCCGGCACCCGCGAGCCGGCCTGCGATCGCACGCGAGCGCCGGTCGAGCTCGGCGTTGGTGAGCCAACCGCGCTCGTCGCACACCACCGGCGCGTCGGGCGCGGAACGCCAGTTCGCGGCCCACGCCGCCGGCAGCGTCCTCCGCGCGAGGAGGTCGACCGCTTCGGGCTCGAGCCCCGCGGGCAGGTGGCGGGCCCACTCGGGCGGTGCGACGCCGGTCACGAGGCGGAGGCTACCGGCGACGTCGGACGAGACCCGTAGGCTGGCGTGATGCCCGGCGCCCACGACCACGCGAGCGACGCGGGACGCATCCCCTTCTGGATCCACCAGCTGACCGAGCTGCTGCTGGGACTCTTGCTGCTCGTCGAAGGCGCGCGCACCGGTGAGCACACGGTGGTGCTGGTGACGCTCGGCGGGTTGCTGCTCGCGCTCGCGCTCTGTACCGACGGCGCGCTCGGCGCGTGGTCGTGGATCGGGCGCCGCGTCCATCGCGTGCTCGACCTCGTCGTCGCCGCGGTGCTCGCGCTGAGCCCGCTCGTCCTCGGCCTCGACCAGGTGATCGCGATCGTGCTCCTCGAGGTCGCGGCCGCCGCCATGCTCTGGCTGGCGCTGCGCACCGAGTGGCGGCCGAAGCCGACGCGTGCGGCGCGGCGGCGGACGACACCGCCGGACGCTCCCGCGCCGCCGGCTCCGGAGGCTCCCGCGCCCCCCGCTCCCAGCGTGTCCGCGCCGGCTCCACCCCGCCCGGCGTCGAGGCCGCCCCTCGCCCGCAGGCTCGGGGGTGCGGTCGGGCGCGCCCGTGACGACGGTCCCCGCCAGCTCGGGCGCGTCGTCGGTCGGGCCCAGCGGGCGGCCAAGGCCGCCATGGCCCCCGATCCCCCATCACCGCTGGCTCCGGAGCGCCCCTCGGGGTCCCCGGCGGCGCAGGAGTCCCAGGAGCCCCGAGAGCGTTCGGATCCTCCCGGGGCCAGCGGCCCGGCCTGAGCCGTCGGCTGGGATCAGAGGGGCCTGTGGGGCTCGTGTGGACACAGAGGTGCCACCAGTCCGTATGCTCTCGGGTGATGAGGCGGGGCGAGAGCCGGGGGGCGCAGCCCCCCATGCGACTGAGCGCCGGACGCCGGGCCGGCGTGGGCGTGCTGCTCGCGCTGGGAGTCGGTGGACTCGCGGGCGCAGGCTGGGCCGTGGTGCCGGCCTCGAACCCGCCCGCCCACGCGCAGGAGGCGCTGATCGAATCGGACCCCGCGGTCGTGCGGGCGCGCGCCGACCTCGAGGCCGCGCAGCAGGCTGCCCACCAGGCCGAGGACGCGCTCGAGGCCACCACCCAGCAGAAGGCCGCGGTCGAGGCGAGCATCGCCGACCACCAGCAGAAGATCAGCGCGCTCGACGCCCAACGCGCCGAGCTCGCTCAGGAGCGCGACACGCTGCTCGATCACCTGCGCCAACGCGCGGTCGCGCTCTACTCGATGGGCAGCGACGGCAGCACGAGCGCGGCGGACCTCTTCTCGGGCAGCGTGCTCGACGGCGCCCGCCGCAAGCAGCTCGGCGACGCCGCTTCACGCGCCGACCACTCGAACGCCAAGCAGCTCGAGGAGACGCGCAAGACGCTCGCCGACACGCAGGCGCAGCTCCGCACCGAGCAGGATGCCCTGCAGCAGCAGCAGACGCAGCTCGACTCGCTGCTCGCCACGCTGCAGTCGCAGCAAGCGGAGCTCGATCAGCGCGTGGCCGAGGCCAACGCCGCGCTCGATCGCGCCCGGGCCATCGGCGCGCTCCACGCCGCCGGCGATCCGGTGATGGGTCCGAACACGCTCACGGCCGACCAGATGGTCGCGTGGTTCGACGCCCAGGGCTACCGCCCGCGCCTGAGCGACACCAGCGTGCCCGAGCTCGCCCAGATCTTCCTCGAGGAGGGCGCAGCCGAGGGCGTGCGCGGCGACTTCGCGTTCGCGCAGGCGATCATCGAGACCGGCGGCTTCTCCGCCGCACCCGACGACAACTACTCGGGCCTCGGCTGGTGTGACGGGTGCGCCCGCGGCATCGTCTTCCCCACGCCGCGCGACGGCGTGCGCGGCCAGATCCAGCTGCTGGTGAACTACGCCGACTCCGGCTCCCGCGCCGCGAACCTGCACAACCCGCTGTCGCCGTACGTGTGGTCGTCCACGGCCGCGTTCGACAACTACTTCGCCAAGGGCTGGGCGCCGACCTGGAGCGACATGGGCCACGGCAACTGGGCGACCGACCCCAACTACTCGGGCAAGGTGATCGGCGTCTACAACTCGATGGTGGCGTTCGCGGGATAGTCAGGGTCCGGCGACCGGGCCAGGGTGGACTTCGCCCGCCTCGCCGGCTGGGACGCAGCCCGCGGAAGTGAGCGACGGTGGGAAGGCGGCGTCGAAGCCCACGCGGCTCTCGTCGAGCACGCGGAACCACGGGTAGCGCAGCATCGTGACCACGATCGCGATCGCCAGCAGCGCCGCCGATCCGACGATCGTCGCCCGCAGCCCGATCACCGCGGCGACGATCCCGCCGACGAGCGCCCCGACCGGCGTCCCCGCGAAGAAGCTCATGACGTACACCGACAGCACCCGCCCGCGGTAGTGCTCGTCGACGTTGACCTGCACCGCGGTCTGGCACGAGACCATCGCGAGGCTCTGTGCCAGCCCGATGCCGAACATCCCGAGCAGCGCGACCGCGTAGACCGGCGCCAGCCCGAACGTGAGCTCGGCGACGATGAACACGCCGAAGCCCACGACGGTGAGCGACGAACGTCGCAGCACGTCGCCGCGCGCGACGGTGACGACCGCGCCGGTGATCGCGCCCGCACCGTACGCCGCGACGAGGAGGCCGTACTTCCCGGCTCCCTCGTGCAGCACCTGACGGACGAACGGCTCCGCGAGCTGGATCATCGACACGCCGAGCAGCGACGCGAACAGCGCGCCGAGCACCGACACGATCAGGACCGCGCGCTTGCGGATGTAGCGGACGGCGTCGGTGAACTGGGCCCAGACGCCGCCGTCGTCGGCCACCTTGGTCACCGGGCGCGCCGCGATGAGCAGCAGCGCGCCGATGACGAGCAGGAACGAGAGCGCGTTGGCGAGGAAGGCGGTACCGGGCCCGAACTGGGCGAGCACGAGGCCGGCGAGCGCGGGGCCGAACGCACGCGCGCCGGTGAACTGCATCGCGTTGAGGCGGACCGCGCTGACCATCGCCTCGGGCGGCACGAGCTGGGGCACGAAGGCCTGCCAGGCGGCGATCGTGATCCCGGCGCCGATCGCGCCGACCACCACGCAGGCGACGATCAGCATCGGTGTGGCGACCCCGGTCACCCAGATCGCCCACAGCGCGAGCGCCGACACCATCAGCACGACCTGCGACACCAGCATGATCGTGCGGCGGTCGTGGCGGTCGGCGAGCGCACCGGCGAGCGGTCCGACGATCGTCGACGGGAAGAAGGTGGCGAAGGCGCCCACGCCCACCCACACCGTGGAGTGGGTCAGCTGGTCGAGCACGTAGGGCACGGTGATGGTCTGCATCCACGTGCCGGTGTTGGAGCAGAGGGCGGCCCCGAAGAAGATCGCGAAGTCGCGGTGGCGCAGCGCCTCCAGCGCGCCCGCCGGGCTCCCATGGGCCTCGGCAGCGGCGGCGGTCACCGGGCAAAGCTACCGGTGTGGCGGTGCCGAACGCCTGTTCGATTCCGGTGAGTAGGCTGGAAACCGGTGGTGGTGCCGGGTCAGCGTTCGCTGTTCGCGTCGGGCGACGTCGTCGTCGATCGCGACGCGCCGTGGCAGCGGTTGGCCCTCGACGACACGAGCTGGGTCGACGTCTGCCGCAACCACCTCCTCGGCGCCGACACCGTGCTCGACGTGCTGGTCGACTCGCTGCCCTGGCGGTGCGGCCGCCGGTTCATGTACGACCGCGTGGTCGACGATCCCCGCCTCACGTACCGCGCTCCCCGACCGGAGCTGGTCCCCCACCCTGTGCTCGCGCTCGTGCGCGACGGGTTGGCGGCTCGCTACGGGGTCACGTTCGGGATGGCCGCGTGCAACTACTACCGAGACGGGCGCGACAGCGTGGCGCCGCACGGCGACCGCGAGCTTCGCGACACCGGCGACGCGCTGGTCGCGATCCTCACGCTCGGCGCCACCCGCCCGTTCCGCATCCGGCCCCGCGGTCGGACCGGTGGCCCCACCCACGACGTCGCGCCGGGATCGGGTGACCTGCTGGTGATGGGCGGCGCCTGCCAACGCGACTGGGAGCACGGCGTGCCCAAGGTCCGCCACGCGGGTCCGCGCGTGTCGGTGAGCTGGCGCTGGGTGCACGGCTCGGACTGACCCTGGTTCGCGGGCGTGCTCAGGTCGACGGCGGCGGGGGCGTCGTCGTGGTGGTCGGTGGTTCGGTGGTCGTCGGCGGCGGAGGGGGCGGGGGTGGCGGCGGCTCGGTGGGCGGTGGGGGTGGCGGATCGGTGGCCGGCGGTGCGATCACCGGCGCCGGTGTCTCCGGGGCCGGCGTCTCCGGGGCCGGCGTCTCCGGGGCCGCCGCCGGCGCCCGGGTGGTCGACGGCGGGGTGGTCGTCGTCGTGGTGGCGGCCGTGGAGGTCGTGGTGGTCGACGACGTCGTGGTCGAGCTCGTCGGCGCCCGGGTCGCCTCGGTCCCCCGCACCTGGATCTTCGGCTTCGTCGGGGCGTCGGTGCCGTCATCACGGCCCAAGGCCGCG
>DASUAS010000417.1:0-10983 GCA_035763625.1 Acidimicrobiia bacterium | reverse complement strand
CGTGGCGTTCGACGTCGAGGCCCGTCATCTCGAGATCGAGCCACACCAGTCGGTCACCGTTCGTGGGCACCGGGTCAGGCTAATGAATATCCTTCGCCCGGTGAGAGGACGTCGCGAGTCGGCCCTGGTGGGACCGCGGGTGATGCTCCGGCCGCTCGAGGTCCGCGATCACGACGCGTGGCGCGAGATCCGCATGCGCAGCCGCGACTGGCTCGAACGGTGGGAGCCGCTCCCCGAGCCCGGCACGCGCGATCCGGTCGTCGACCGCGAGGCGTTCCGGGCCCGCTGCGGCGCGTGGGACCGTCAGCGCCAGTTCGACAGCGCGTACGGCTTCGGCACGTTCCTGGTCGACGGCACCCTGATCGGCGAGGTGAGCCTCGGCAGCGTGCTGCGGGGTCCGTTCCAGTCGTGCTTCATCGGCTACTGGATCGACGAGCGCTACGCGGGCTGCGGCTACACGCCCGACGCGGTCGCCATCGTCATGCGCTACGGCTTCGAGGAGCTCGGTCTGCACCGCATGGAGGCCGCGATCGTGCCCCGCAATTCGAAGAGCCGTCGGGTCGCGGGCAAGCTCGGCCTGCGCGACGAGGGCACCGCCGTCCGGTTCCTGCAGATCCAAGGGGTCTGGGAGGACCACGTGCGCTACGCGATCACCCGCGAGGAGTGGGACGCCCGCCGCCAGGAGTTCGAGGCCAAATTCTTCACCTGACGAGCACGAGGTTGCGTCAGAAGACCGTGATGTACACCGTCAGGTGACGCAACCTCGAGTTGGGGGGGTCACACCTCGGGGCGCACCACGGCTCGGGAGTTGCGGAAGAAGTCCTCGACGTCGCGTTCGTACTCGTACGCGGGTGGCGTGCCGACGACCCGCTCCAACCGGCACGCCCGCGCGAACGCGTCGACCGTCGCCGGCGTCGTGTACCGGTACTCGAACCCCGCGTCGGCGAACGCGGTCGTGTCGACGCCGCGGCCGTAGCGCAGGAGGCTCAGCACCTCGGGCGGGATGTCGATCACCCGAAGCAGGCGCAGCGGCACCCGCGCCACGCCGGTGAACACCGGGGGCATCGCCAGTCGGCGCCGCGCCACCGCGCGGCACGCCTCGCCCCACGTGATCGTGCCCGGTCCGGCAACGTTGAACGTGCCGCGGAGCTCAGCGGTGGTCGCGTGCGCGAGCGCGCGCGTCACGTCGTCCTCGTGCACGAACTGCAGGCGCGGGTCGTAGCCGAACACCTCGGGAACGACAGGCATGCGCAACATGCGCGAGAACACCGTGCTCACGTCGTCGCCGAGCACGTTGGCGAACCGCAGTGACGTGACCGCCACCTCGGGGTGGTCCTCGGCGAAGTCGCCGACCAGCGTGTCGACCTCGAGCAGCGACCGCTCGATCGGCGTGCTCGGCGCGTGCGTGCGGCGAGCGTCCTCGCGGAAGAAGTAGGGGTCGTCGAAGTTCGACCCGTACACGAGGGTCGACGTCTTGAGCACGATCTTGCGCACCGCGCTACCCTCGGCGGCGGCGGCCGCGAGCAGGTTCATGGTGCCGATGACGTTGACCTCGTGGAGGCGACGACCGGCCGCGCGCGTCGAGTCGATCACGAGGTGCGTGTGCAACACGGTGTCGACCTGCGTGGCCCGCACCATGCGGCGGAGGATGGCGTACGACGCGTCGGCGCGCACGAACTCGGTGCGGGTGAGCGGCAGTCGCGGCTCGTGCGTGTCGACGCCCACGATCAGGTCGACCTCGGGACGCCGCTCGAGCGCCTGCGCGATGCGACTGCCCCAGAACGTGCCGAGGCCGGTCACCAGGACTCGCACGGGCTCAGCCCCGCCAGACGCTGCGACGGTTGCGCAGCAGGTCGTCGACCTCGGCCTGGATCAGCGCGCGGATGCGCTCGGCCTGCTCCATCACCATGCCGCGGTTGTAGCGGGGGAGGCCGGGCTCCACGTCGAAGGTGATCGGTGCCAGCACCCGGATCCGGAACTTGGCCGGCAGCGGCACCAGGTAACCCAACACCGGTCCGAACACGAACTGGTTGGCGGTGATCGGGAAGTAGGGGAGCCCGAGCAGCTTGGCGATCCGCGGGCTCTTCCAGAGGATCGGCATGGCCTCCTCGTTGCCGACGATCGCGAGGGGCACGATCGGCACCCCCGCGCGCATCGCGATCTCGACGAACCCGCCGCGGCCGAAGCGGCGCAGCTGGTAGCGGTCGCGGACGAGCTTGCCGGTCGCCTTGGTGCCCTCGGGGAACACGAGCACGAGCTGTTCGTCGTCGTGGAGGAGGCGGTACGCGTTGTCGGGGTGGGCGGGCACGCCGCCGGCGCGTGACCACAGCGTCCCGACCACGGGGAGTTGGCGGAACAGGTTCTCGGCCAGTCCGTAGACGGGGCGGAGGAGCTCGGTCTCGATGCCGTGCATCACCACCGGGGCGTCGGACGGGATCGCACCCCCGTGGTTGCCGACGAGCAGAGCCCCGCCCTCGAGTGGGACGTGCTCGAGCCCCTCCCACTCCGCCCGCAGCCAGTGGCGGTAGACGGGGTCGTAGAGGGTGCGAGCGAGCGCGCGCACCGCCTCGCTGCGGCCCCACGCGTCGACGCGCAGCGGGTCGTCGAGCACGCTCGGCTCGTCGGGCGCCGATGCGGCCGCGGCCGCGGACGCGGGCACGCGGTCGGAGTCGTCGGCGACGAGATGCAGCGGCTGCTCGGGCGACGCGGCCATGGCCGTACGGTAGTTCCGTCGACCTTCAGGAGTGCACGGCGCCTTCGACCTCCCAGCGCGTCGTGCGGAAGCGGCCCGCCATCCCGACGAAGCGGGCGACCATCCAGAGCGCGAGCGCGCCCCACAGCCAGAGCAGCCCGCCATCGAGCGCGGCGACGGCCACCGCCGCGGGCAGGTAGACGCCGACCGTCGCCACCAGCATCGCCAGGGCCAGGTAGCCGACGTCGCCGGCGCCGATGAGCACGCCGTCGAGCACGAAGACGACGGCCGCGACCGGTTGCACCGCGGCGACGATCCACAGCACCTCGAGGACGAGGTGGCGCACGCCGGTGTCGGTGGTGAAGATGCTGGCGAGCCAGGGTCGTGCCACGACCACCGCGGCGCCGAACAACATGCCGACGACGACGCCGAGCTCGAGCAGCCGACGGCCGACGGCGCGGGCGTCGTGCGTGCGCGACGCGCCGAGGAAGCGTCCGACCATGGCTTGACCCGCGATGGCGAGCGCGTCGAGCGACAGCGCGAGGAACAGCAGGACCTGCATGCAGATCTGGTGCGCGGCGACGGCGTCGTCGCTGATGCGCGACGCGATCGCGGTCGCACTGAGCAGCGCCACGATCAGCGACGCGGTGCGCACGACGAGGCGGCTCCCGACGGTCGCGTTGGCGCGCACACCCGTGGCACGCGGTCGCATCGACGCGTCGGCTCGGCGCACCGCGCCCGCGACGATCACGACGTACGCGACCGCGGCCCCGTACTGCGCGAGCACCGTCCCCCACGCGGAGCCCTGGATGCCGAGATCCAACGTGTACACGAAGAACAGCTCGATCAGCAGGTTGGCCGCGTTGGCGACGACCGCGATCACGAGCGTGGTCTTCGTGTCCTGCATGCCCCGCAGGTAGCCGGCGCCTGCGAGTGCGAGCAGCAGCGCGGGCGCGCCGAGGATGCTGATGCGCAGGTAGGTGACGGCGTAGGGCGCCACGGTCGGCGAGGCACCCATCACGTCGGCGATCACGGGTGCGAGCGCGACGCCGAGCACGGTGAGCACGAGACCCAGGCCGACCGCGAGCCAGCAGCCGTCGACGCCGCTCTCGGCGGCGTCCCGGCGGTGACCGGCGCCAAGCTGGCGGGCGACGCCCGCGGTGGTCGAGTAGGCCAGAAAGTTGAAGACGCTGAAGGCGGCGGTGAGCACCGACCCGGCGACGGCCAGCCCGGCGAGGGGCCGGGTGCCGAGGTGCCCGACGATGGCGGTGTCGGCCAGGAGGTAGAGCGGCTCGGCCACCAGCGCGCCGAGAGCGGGCACGGCCAGCCGGGCGATCTCCCGGTCGTAGGGGCGGCGGGTGGACATCGTCACAGGGCGACATGGTGACGCACCGGCACCCGGTCCGGGGCGGGAAGAGTGTCACACCCCCCTGCGAAGCTGGTGACCGTGAACGACCGGACCGCCACCGAAACCGTCACCGAGCTGCCCGCGCTCCGCTTCGCCGACGTCGCGCGCCGGCTCGGGGCCGCTGCCCACGAGGCCGGCCTCAGCGTGCCCGCGTTCCGGTCGCCACCTCGCGTGCCGGGCGCGGCCCGCACGATCCGGCGCTACCCCGCGGGCTCGGTCGTGTCGGTCCGCCTGCGCGGTCGTCCCTTCGCCGAGGTCGTCGCCGACATGGTCGAGGGCGTCCTCGCGGCCAACCGGGTCGCGACGCCCGATGCTCCCCGCCTACGGGCGCGTCTCACGGCTGCCCTCGACGCACCCGTGAGCCCGGCGGTCCAGGCTCCGCGGGCGGCCTGAGCCCTCATCGGCTGGCGACGACGGCGGAGCGTTTCGCTTCAGCGATGCTGCGGCGGGGAACGGGCCGTCTACTTCGACATCGAGTTGGCGCGCGGGTCGGGCGCCATCGACCGCACCTCGGCCAGGGTGCCCCGCTGGTAGGCGTGACGCTCGTCGTGGTGCGGCCAGCGGGCGGTGCCGCCCTGCGGGACGTCGCCGATGACGGTGACCCGCTCGATCCGCCGCCGGCCCTCGTAGTCGGGGACCGCGTAGTGCTGGGTGCAGCGGTTGTCCCAGATGCCGATGGTGCCCTCGGCCCAGCGGTAGCGGCACTGGAACGCCGGTTGCTCCGACCAGGCGTAGAGGTACGCGAGCAGCGCGTCGCTCTCGGTGCGTCGCAGCTCGGGGATGTGCGACGTGAACGTGCGGTTCACGAACAGCGACTTGCGGCCGGTGTCGGGGTGCGTGCGGACGACGGGGTGCGTGGCGTGCTGCTCCGGGTGACCGAACGTCGTGGCGGTGTGCACCGCGGTCAGCCCCTCGACGAGCTCCCGCAACGGCACCGAGAGGCTCTCGTACGCGAGGTACTGGTTGGTGAAGATGGTGTCGCCACCGCGGGCGGGGTTCACCATCATCTGCAGGATCGACGCCATCGGCGGCGTGGGGCTGAACGTCACGTCGGTGTGCCAGAACTCGGCGCCGCCGCCGTCGGTGTCGATCACCACGATCTCGGGATGGTCGTCGTCGCGCTTGGGGATGTAGGGGTGGATCTCGGGGACGCCGAAGCGGCGACCGAAGGCGACGTGCGCGTCGGCGTCGAGCGACTGGTCGGGGAAGAAGAGCACGAGGTGCTCGAGCCACGTCGCGTACATCGCGTCCCAGCCGGCGGCGTCGAGCGTGCCGAGGTCGACGCCGCGCACCTCGGCTCCGCACGCGCCGGTGAGCGGGAGTACATCGGCGTCGTCGAAGGTGGACGGCACGCGGCGGGTGGTGGTGGCGGTCATGGTGTCTCCTGGGTGGGCGCGGTGAGGATGGCGGTGAACACGTCGATCACTTCTTCGAGGTAGCCGTCGGCGTCGAGCGCGCCGGCGTAGCGGTCGGCGTCGGCGAGCATGCGCAGCATGGTCTCGCTGGCGAGCGAGAGCCGCCGGGCGCGGCGATCGTCGTCGAGATCGGGCGTGGCGCGGGCGAAGACCGGAACGATGCGATCGCGTTGCGGCGCGAACGACTCGTCGAGCACCTGGAGCCAGTCGCCACCGGCTTGGTAGAGCGCGGCGAGGAAACGCACGTACGGCGCGCCCTCCTCGTCGCGCGAGAACGCGAACAGCGGCCCCACGAAGACCGCGGCGACGGTCCGCGCCGAGGGCTCGGGGTCGGACTCGAGCGGCGCCAGCTGCTCGTAGCGCTCCTGGGCGAGGATGGCCATGCGGCGGTCGAGGACCGCGCGCACCAGCGCCGCCTTCGAGCCGAAGTGGTAGTGGGCCGCGGCCACGTTGCTCCCGGCCTCGGCGTTGATGGCCCGCAGCGACACCGCGTCGACGCCCCGCTCGCCGATGAGGTGCTCGGCGGCGTCGAGCAGGCGGACGGCAGTCGGTTCGGTGGTGGTGGGTTCGGCGTGGGCGACGGCCACCCGGACACCCTACGTCAATCGAGCGATTGAATCAAGTGATTGAATCCGGAGCGAACGGAGGCGAGCGAGGGTGGAAGGATGGAGGGATGAGCCCGTCCCGCATCATCTCCGCCGACTCGCACGTCAGCGTCCAGCACGACGACGTGAAGGCCCACCTGGTCTCCCGCCTGCACGCCGAGTACGACGCCGCGCTGATGCAGGCCCACCGCGAGATGCTCGGCGGCAACGCAGCCAAGGCCAACCAGGGCGGCAACGAGATCCGCCACGCCTCGTGGAACCGGCCCGGCTACAGCGATCCGCACGAGCGCCTGCGCGACATGGACGTCGACGGCGTCGACGTCGAGGTCCTCTACTGCGAGGTGAGCGCGTATCGCTACCTCTACCTCCTGCCGACCGGTGCGGCGGACGCGACGCGCGCGTTCAACGACACGCTGCACGACTTCGCGTCGGCCGAGCCGTCGCGCCTCGTCGTCACCTATCAGGTGCCGATCCACGACATCGACCTCGCGGTCGCGGAGATCGAGCGCGTCGCCGCGATGGGGGGCAAGTCGCTGCAGCTCCCGGTGTTCCCCGCCGAGCTCGACCAACCCGACTACTTCCACGAGCGCTACGACCGCATGTGGGCCGCGATCTCCGCCAGCGGTTTGCCGGTGTGCTGCCACATCGGGCTCAACACCGCGCTCGACCAGCTCGCCGACCGCGACCCCACACCGCGCCTCGCGTGGACGCTGTCGTGCATGCCGCTCTCGGCGTGCGAAGCGCTCGGCATGTGGCTGCTGACCGGCATCCTCACGCGCTACCCCGACCTGAAGGTCGTGTTCGTCGAGCCGGGCCTCGCGTGGGTGGCCGGCTACGTGGCGTTCCTCGACGACATGGTGCTGCGCCAGGGTTACGAATTCCCCGTGCTCGCGGGCGAGCTGCCGAGCTTCTACTACCACCGCAACCTGGCCATGACCTTCATCGACGAACCCGACCCGGTGCGTCACCTCCGCTCCGTGCTGGGCGCGCAGAACCTGCTGTGGTCGAGCGACTATCCGCACCCGGTGTCGACGTGGCCGAAGTCGCTGACCGTGATCGACGAGCTCTTCGAGGGCGTGCCCGACGACGAGCGCGACCTCATGGTCGAAGGCAACGCCGCTCGCATCTGGAACCTGTAGGGCCGCGCCGCGACCCCTACCATCGCCTGATGCGGAGGCCACCATGCTGAGGTCGGCGGCACGACCGACGCGCCGCGCGCTCGTGCTGTCGGTGCTCGGGCTGCTGGCCACGCTGATGTGCTCGGGTGCGACCTCGGCGTGGTCGTCGGGAGCGACGTCGGAGCCGGGAAGGCATGCGGCCGCACAGGGAGCACCGGCGCGCGACCACGTTCGTGTCCTCGCCACCTCTCCCACCTCGGCTCCGGAGTGGATCGCGAACCAGTTGCGGGGCCCCTCTGGGTCCGAGCGTCAGCTCGCGCTGCTGGTCGCCGGGGTCGCGCTCGTCGTCGCGTCGCGGTGGCGGCTCCGCTCGACACCCGTGCGCACCCGTCGGGTCGCCCTCCGGGCCCGGTGGTCGGGAATCCGCGCGCCTCCGGCGTTCGGCTGACCGAACAAGCCTCCGCGCGCTGACCGCCCCTCCCCAGGGCGCGGGTTCGCGCGCGCATCACTCCGGAGAAGACCGATGAATCGTTTGGACGAGCTCGCGTGGTTCCTGTTCGTGATCCTGCTCGGCGGCGCAACCGTTCTGCTGCTGGCGTTCACCTCGCTCGCGATCTTCGAATGACGCGGCTCAGGCGAAGTCGCCCAGGTGGTCCCAGAGGTCCTGCGTCTGCGTGACCGGCGACGGTGAGTCCGATGCGGGCGCTCGCGAGCCGCAGCTCTGGCCCAGGCACAGGGCGAGCAGATCGTCCACCGGAGCGGTGGTCGGGGGGGAGCTCGACGACGGTGTCGATCCAGGCCTGCATGATGACCTCGCAGCTTCGGCGGGCGGACCCCTTGCGCCGGTCAACGCGCGCGACCTGGGAACCGCGCTTCGATTCTCTGCAATTCACGCGCCCGCCCGCGCCGCGTCAGCCGCCGGTCACCGGTCGGCCGCCTCGGTCGCGTCGCGCAGGCGGGCCGCGAGCGCGCGGTCGAGTTGGCCCGGTTGGAGGCGCCAACGCCAGTTGCCGTCGGCGCGACCAGGGGTGTTGGTGCGGGCCGAGGTGTCGAGGCCGAGCACGTCCTGCGCGGGGATCACCGCCAGCACGGCGCGTGACCCCAGGGCGACGCGCATCAGCATCCAGTGCGGCTCGGTGTCGGGCCACCCTCCTGCCCGTGTCGCGGCTTCGACGCGTGCGCGCTCCGCTTCCGACGCCCGCGCCCACCAGCCCACGGTCGTGTCGTTGTCGTGCGTGCCGGTGTAGATGGCAGTGTCGGTGTCGATGCTCGACGACTGCGGGTTCAGGAGGTTCGCGGCGAACGCGAACTGCAACACGACCGTGCCCGGCAGGTCCAGCTCGTGGCGGAGCCGCTCCACCGCGGGGGTGATCAGCCCGAGGTTCTCGGCGACCACGGGCACGTTGCGCAAGGTCGCGGCGGAGGCGTCGAACACGCCGCGGCCCGGCCCGCGCACCCACCGTCCGGCGCGGGCGCTGCGGTGGTGCTCCGGGATCTCCCACGCGGCCACGAAGCCGCGGAAGTGGTCGATGCGCACCGCGTCGACGAGCTCGACCGCGCGTCGGAACCGCTCGATCCACCAGCGATACCCCCGGGCCCGCATCGCGGTCCAGTCGTAGACGGGCGTGCCCCATCGCTGGCCGTCGGCAGCCCAGTCGTCGGGCGGCACGCCTCCCACCACGCCGGTCTTGAACAGCTCGGGGAACCCGATGTGGTCGGCACTCCCGGGCGCCACCGCGAACGCCATGTCGCCGAGGATGCGGACGCCGCGTTCGGCCGCATGCGTGCGCACGCGTCGCCACTCGCGCTGGAAGCGGACCTGGTCGGCGAGTGCGCCCGGACCCGCGAACGACGCCCACCTCCCGGACCAGTACGGGTGCTCGGCCACGAAGGCCTCGATCTCGTCGCCCGCGACCGGCGCGTTCGGGGCGTGCAACCACGTCGGGCTCCCCGCGAAGGCCGACGTCGCCGCGTACGGAGACCCCCATCGATCCGGAGGACCGAACGGCAGGATCTGCCACCATCGCTGACCGGCGTCGGCGAGCCAGTCCACGACGCGCCGCGCCTCGTCTCCCAGCGTGCCGTCGGGCAGCGACGCCACCGGGAGGAGCACGCCGCTGGCACGCTCGAACCTCGTCATCGCGGCGTCATCGATGCCATCATCGTGGCGTCATCGATGGCACGTGGATCGATCGCAGCTCGACCGATTGGAAGTCGGTGGTGTCGGGCATGTCTGAAGGGTCATGCCCAATCGAACGCCAGGAAACGCACAGGTTGCCGCGCGCGTGCGCATTTCCGACGTCACCCCGCAAATCGAGTGCGGGCGGTACGCGCTCAAGCGCGTCATCGGCGAGGTCGTCGAGGTGCACGCGACGATCGTCGCCGACGGCCACGCGCAGGTGCGCGCCGAGCTGCGTGTCCGCCGCGTCGGAACACGTCGCTGGGACCGCATCCCCATGATCGAGGCGGCCGACGATCCCGACCGCTTCTCCGCCACGTTCCGCGTCGAGAGCACCGGGCGTTGGGAGTACACGGTCGGGGCGTGGGTCGACGTCGCCGCCACGTGGCACGACGAGCTGCGCCGCAAGGTGGAGGCCGGCGAGACCGAGCTCTCGGCCGAGCTGGCCGAGGGCGAGCAGCTCCTCGGCGTCGGGCTCCCCGACGTGGCGAGCGCGCTGGACGCAACCGGCGAGGTGCGGGTGGCGAAGACGGCACTGGCGCGACCGCTGACGGTGGTCGCGGAGCCGGTGGTGGCCGGGTTCGGTGCGTGGTACGAGCTCTTCCCGCGTTCGTTCGGTGGCTTCGACGGGGTCCGGGCGGTCCTCCCGCAGATCGCCGATCTGGGCTTCGACGTGGTGTACCTGCCGCCGATCCACCCGATCGGCACCACCAACCGCAAGGGTCGCAACAACGCCCTGGAGTCGACGGCCGACGACCCGGGCAGCCCGTGGGCGATCGGCGGTCCCGAAGGCGGCCACAAGGCGGTGCACCCCGACCTCGGCACGATGGACGACTTCGACCACCTCGTCGAGCGGGCACGCGAGCTCGGTCTCGAGGTCGCGCTCGACTTCGCGGTGCAGTGCTCGCCCGACCACCCGTGGCTCGAGAAGCACCCGGAGTGGTTCGCGTGGCGCCCCGACGGGTCGGTGAAGTACGCCGAGAACCCGCCCAAGCGCTACCAGGACATCGTCAACGTCGACTTCGACAGCCCCAAGGCGAAGCAGCTGTGGGACGCGCTGCTCGGCGTGGTCGAGCACTGGATCGGTCACGGCGTGCGCGTGTTCCGGGTCGACAACCCCCACACGAAGCCGTTCGCGTTCTGGGAGTGGCTGATCACGACGGTCCACGAGGACCATCCCGACGTCGTGTTCCTCGCCGAGGCGTTCACCCGCCCGGCGGTGATGTCGACGCTGGCCAAGCTCGGTTTCAGCCAGTCGTACACCTACTTCACCTGGCGCAACACGCGTGAGGAGCTCGAGACGTACCTCGGCGAGCTCGCGGAGCAGACCGATTGGTTCCGGCCCAACTTCTTCGTCAACACCCCCGACATCTTCCACGCGTACCTCCAGAGCGGTGGCGTCCCCGCGTTCGAGGCGCGCACCGTGCTCGCGGCCACGTTGTCACCGTCGTGGGGCATGTACTCGGGCTTCGAGCGCGCGTCCGGCGTCGCGTTCCAACCGGGGAGCGAGGAGTACCGCGACTCGGAGAAGTACCAGTGCGGAGCCGGAGAGGTGGGCGGCGAGCT
>DASUAS010000416.1:0-12698 GCA_035763625.1 Acidimicrobiia bacterium | reverse complement strand
ACGCCACCGGACCGGATGGGCGAGGAGGCGCACGACTCCCGGGGGATCGACCGCGATGTCGGCGGTGGAGGTCGCCACGTCGCCACCCTACGTCCAACCGCGCCAATCCATCAAATCAGCTTGATCGAATACGCCCGGGTTCTCGCGCCGCTGTTGCCGTCTTCTCAGGTTGGGTGAAGGGGGGCCGGGCATCCTGTCCCCATGGACGAACACGAGGGCAACGACCTCCCGGTGCTGACCCGTCCGGTGTCCCGTCGGGGCGCCCTGGCGCTCCTCGGCGGACTCGGACTCGCCGTCGCCGGCTGCTCCGGCGGGAGCGACTCGAACGGGGCCACCGGGACGACGAAGGCGACGTCCAAGACGACCTCACCGACGACCTCCACGACGGGCGGGTCGACCGCCGCCACCGTGACGAGCTGCGCGCCGATCCCCGAGGAGACGGGGGGACCGTTCCCCGGCGACGGTACGAACGGGCCCGACGTGCTGAGCGAGAGCGGCGTCGTGAACATCGACCGCGGCTGCGCGCCGCTCACCGACGCGGCCGTGTACGTGTGGCACTGCGATCGCGACGGGAACTACTCGATGTACCAGAACGCGTCCGGCGCCAACTACCTGCGCGGCGTGCAGGAGGTCGACGCGAACGGTGTCGCTTCGTTCGCGAGCATCTTCCCCGCGTACTACTCGGGTCGTTGGCCACACGTGCACTTCGAGGTCTACCCGAGCGTCGCCGACGCGAAGGAGGGATCCAACAAGCTGGCCACGTCGCAGCTCGCGCTGCCGAAAGACGTGTGCGAAGCGGTGTACGCGACCAACGGCTACCAGCAGAGCACGAGCAACCTGTCGCGCGTCTCGCTCGCGTCGGACATGGTGTTCAGCGACGGGGTGTCGCTCCAGACGCCGTCGATGACCGGAAATACGACGAGTGGGTACGTGTCATCCCTCGTGGTCGGAGTGTCCGGCGCGGTTTGAACATCACCGCGGGCGGGGCACACCACGCGGGACTCGATCGGAGGTAGTCATGAACGACGAGACCCTGCAGGTGTTCTCTGGTTCTGCGATCACCCCTGAGGAGCTGCTCGTGCTGGCGGAGTTCGCGGCACCGTCGCACTTCGTGAGCGACGAGCACCTCCACGACGCAGCCGACAACCTGGCCGACTGGACCGACCACCGCGCCAGCACGATCCACGGCGCGCTGCGCCTGGCGACGCGCCAGCAGGTGCGACCGAGCGTCGTCGAGCTGCTCCGCGCCGCGGCGGACACGTGCCCGGGCCTCCAGCTCGCACGCGCGTCGTGACTCCCGCGGCCTGACAGCTCCGCGGGTCAGAGCGCGAGCCCGCCGCCGTCGAGGGCGATGGTCTGCCCGGTGACGTACCGCGCGTCGTCGCTCAACAGGAAGGCGACCCCGGCGCCGATGTCGCGCTCGGGGTCGCCGGGACGGCCGAGCGGGCTCACCCCGTCGAGGTGGGCCTGGTCGACCGTGCCGGCGGCGACCGCGGCCGCCAGGCTCTCCGACATGGCGAAGGGGCACACCGTGTTGACGCGGATGCCCTCGCGGCCCCACTCGAGCGCGGCCGTGCGGCTGAGCAGGCGGACGCCCGCCTTGGCCGCCGAGTAGGCCGACCGCTCGGCCAGCCCTTCCACGCCGGCGCTGGAGCTGAAGTTGACGATGCTCCCGCCGCGCTCCCGTAGGTAGGGGTACACGGCCTGCATGGCGACCAGGCAGCCGACCACGTCGACGTGCAGCTCGCGCGCGAGCGACTCGGCCGACAGCTCGGCGATGGGCGCAGGTCCGTCGTGCCAGTACGCCAGGTTCACGAGTCCGTCGATGCGTCCGAACTCGGCGAGTGCGGTGTCGACCAGCGCGTCGATGTCCTCGCGCTCCACCACGTCGGCCCGCATGCCGACCGCGCGGGGTCCGCGTGCCGTCGCTTCAGCCGCGACGTCGCGCGCTACGACTTCGTTGAGGTCACCGAGCACCACGCGCGCGTCCTCGGCCGCCGCCGCCAGCACGCACCCGCGTCCGATGCCCTGCGCGCCGCCGATGACGATGATGCTCTTGCCGTCGAGTCGTCCCATCAGTGGCTGAAGCTGCGCGCGGTCACGTCGGGCAGCGGCGAGGTCAGCTGGTCGAAGTAGTCGGTGTGGCGTTGCAGGTCGGCGACGAGCAGGTCGGCCAGGTCGCGCGAGAAGCCGTTGCGGACGACGACGCGCAGTGCCGAGAGATCCTGGCGGTTCTCCGGGAACGTGTACGCGGGCACCAACCATCCGCGGTCACGCAACCGTTCCGAGAGGTCGAAGACGGTGTAGTTGTCGATCCCGGACTTCAGGGTGAACGCGAACACCGGCAGCTCGCTGCCGTCGGTGATGAGCTCGAAGTGGTCCATGGCGCCGATCGCGTCGGCCAGGAACCGCGCCACGTCGCGTGACGCCTGCTGCACGCGGCGGTAGCCCTCGAAGCCGAGCCGCAGGAAGTTGTAGTACTGCGCCGCGATCTGGTTGCCCGGCCGCGAGAAGTTCAGTGCAAACGTCGGCATGTCCCCACCGAGGTAGTTCACGTCGAACACGAGGTCGGACGGCAGCGCGTCGGGGTTGCGCCAGATCACCCAGCCCACTCCCGGGTACACGAGCCCGCACTTGTGGCCCGACGTGTTGATCGACTGCACGCGCGGGAGACGGAAGTCCCACATCACATCGGGGTCGAGGAACGGGGCGATGAAGCCACCCGACGCGGCGTCGACGTGCACGGGGACGTCGAGGCCGGAGTCGGCCTGCAGCTTGTCGAGCGCGGCGCAGATGTCGGCGACCGGCTCGTAGCTGCCGTCGAAGGTCGAACCGAGCACCGGGATGACGCCGATGGTGTTCTCGTCGCAGTGCTTCACGGCTTCCTCGGCGTTCAGGTGGTACCGGTTGCCTTCCATGGGGACGAGCCGGGGTTCGACCTCCCAGTAGCGGCAGAACTTCTCCCAGCACACCTGCACGTTCGAACCCATCACCATGTTGGGTGCACCGGTGGGCTTGCCGGCCGCCTTCTGTCGATCGCGCCAGCGCCACTTGAGCGCCATGCCGCCGAGCATGGCTGCCTCGCTCGAGCCGGTGGTCGATGTGCCGGTGGCCTGCTCCTCGTCGGGTGAGTTCCAGAGGCGGCTCAGCATGTTGACGCAGCGCCGCTCGATCTCGGCCGTGCGCGGATACTCGTCCTTGTCGATCATGTTCTTGTCGAACGTCTCCGACATGAGTCGCTGCGCCTGCGGTTCCATCCACGTGGTGACGAACGTGGCGAGGTTGAGCCGGGAGTTGCCGTCGAGCATGAGCTCGTCGCGCACGAGCTGGAACGCCACGTCGGGGTCGAGCTCGTGCAGCGGCAGCGCGTGCCGGGGTGCGTGGCTCTCCTCGGCCTGCTGGGAGTACAGCGGGTTGAGCTCGATCGGGGAGTCGTCGCTGGTCTTCGCGTGGAGCGCCATCGGAACCTCCGGGGGCAGGCAGCCGTCAAGGGGCTCAAGCTACGACCCTCGGCACGAACCGGTCATTCATCCGCTGAAGCACCGCGATCTGGAACGCTGGCGTGTCATCTCGCGCACCTTTGGCGGCCGCGCCGCGAGAAGTCGAACCCGTGGCGCCCCGAGCCCGCTTGGCAGGCCGTAGCAGGAGCCTGTAGAGTTCTCGGGCTCGCCAGTCGGGCGGCCCCACGGCCACCTCGCCTCGCTGGCGCCTCCTTTTCCTGTTCGCCAACCGACGTCTGCGCAGGCTGGGCCTCGCCCCAGAACCACGCAGCACAACCGATCGACGCTCCGCCGGGGTCACTTCTCCGGGCGGAGCGTTCGCGTGAAGCCGAAAGACTCCCCAGAAAGAACATCGGGACTCACCATGTCTGCCAAAGGGATCCTCGGGCGCAAGCTCGGCATGACCCAGATCTGGGACGACGAGAACCGCGTCGTGCCGGTGACGGTGATCGAGGCCGGACCGTGTCGCGTCGTCCAGCTGAAGACGCCCGAGCGCGACGGCTACTCCGCCGTCCAGCTCGCGTTCGGCGACACCAAGCCGCAGCGCCTGTCCAAGCCCGAGCTCGGTCACCTCAAGAAGGCCGACGCCCCGGCGCAGCGCCACCTCGCCGAGTTGCGGGTCGACGACCTGAGCGGCTTCGAGGTCGGCCAGGTCATCGGCGCCGACGTGTTCGGTGCCGGCGAGCGGGTCGACGTCACGGGCATCAGCAAGGGCAAGGGCTTCACCGGCGCGATGCAGCGGCACAACTTCAAGGGCCAGGGCGCGTCGCACGGCAACCCCAAGCAGCACCGCTCACCGGGTTCGGTCGGCGCCTGCGCCACCCCCGCCCGCGTGTTCAAGGGCATGAAGATGGCGGGCCAGTACGGCAACGCCCGCATCACCACGCAGAACCTCGAGGTGGTCGAGGGCGACGCCGAGCGCGGCATCCTCCTCGTCAAGGGCGCGGTACCCGGCCCCAACGGCGGCCTGGTGTTCGTGAAGAACGCGGCGAAGCGCCCGGTGGCGCAGTCCTCGGCCAACTCCTCGCAGGGTGGTGGCGAATGAAGCTCGACGTCAAGACCACGAGCGGGGGCGGCGCCGGCACCGTCGACGTGCCCGACGAGCTGTTCGGCATCGAGCCCAACACCGCGGTGATGCACCAGGTGGTCACCGCGCAGCTCGCCGCCGCCCGCGCCGGCACCCACAGCACCAAGACCCGCGCCGAGGTCGCCGGTGGCGGCGCCAAGCCGTGGCGTCAGAAGGGCACCGGCCGCGCCCGGCAGGGCTCCATCCGCGCCCCGCACTGGCGGGGTGGTGGTGTGGCGCACGGTCCGAAGCCGCGCGACTACCGCCAGCGCACGCCCAAGAAGATGATCAAGCTCGCCCTCCGCTCGGCGCTCTCCGATCGCGCGGCAGAGGGGAAGGTGCTCGTCGTCGACGACTGGGGCATCAGCGAGCCCCGCACCAAGGACGCGATCGAGCTGCTCGCGACGCTCGGTCTGCGCACACCCGGAGAGCGCGACGCCCGCGTGCTGCTCGTGCTCGAGCGCGACGAGGACGCGGTCTGGAAGTCGTTCCGCAACCTCGGCGAGCGGCTGCAGATCGTGATCCCCGACGAGCTCAACACCTACGACGTGCTCGTCAACGACTGGCTCGTCTTCAGCAAGGCGACGCTCACCTCGACCGTCGCTCGGTTCGGCGGAACTGCCGAGAGCAGCGACGAGGCCGCGACGGGCGACGACCACGAAGCGGGTGAGCCGGCATGACCAACAAGAACCCACGCGACATCATCATCCGGCCGGTCGTGTCGGAGAAGTCGTACGCCGCCTTCGACGCGAACATCTACACGTTCGTCGTCGCCGGCGACGCCAACAAGATCGAGATCCGCCAGGCCGTCGAGGAGATCTTCGGCGTGAAGGTCACCAACGTGAACACGGTCAACCGCAAGGGCAAGCGCAAGCGCAACCGGCGCACCGGTGGCTACGGCACTCGTCCGGACTCGAAGCGGGCCATCGTCTCCCTCGCCGAGGGCGACACGATCGAGATCTTCGGGGGCTGACGATGCCGGTCCGCAAGCGCAAGCCCACGAGCCCGGGTCGCCGGTTCCAGACCGTCTCCGACTTCTCCGAGATCACCCGCGACAAGCCGGAGAAGTCGCTCACCAAGCCCAACCCGCGCACCGGTGGTCGCAACTCCTACGGCCGCATGACGTCGCGTCACCGCGGCGGTGGTCACAAGCAGAAGTACCGCCTGGTCGACTTCCGTCGCGACAAGGACGGCGTCCCCGCCAAGGTCGCGGCGATCGAATACGACCCGAACCGCAACGCGCGCATCGCGCTGCTGCACTACCTCGACGGCGAGAAGCGCTACATCATCGCCCCGCAGGGACTCGAGGTCGGCGACATGCTGCAGAGCGGCCACGGTGCGGAGATCCGTCCGGGCAACGCGCTGCCGCTGCGCTACATCCCCGTCGGTACGACGGTGCACAACGTGGAGCTGAAGCCCGGCGCGGGCGGGAAGCTCGGCCGCGGCGCCGGTGCCGCCATCCAGCTCGTGGCCAAGGAGGGGCAGTTCGCCACGCTGCGACTGCCGTCCACCGAGATGCGACGTGTGCCCATCGACTGCCGCGGCACCGTCGGCTCGGTCGGCAACAGCGAGGCCGGTCTGGTGAAGATCGGCAAGGCCGGTCGCAACCGGTGGAAGGGCAAGCGCCCACACGTGCGCGGCGTCGCCATGAACCCGGTCGACCACCCCCTCGGCGGTGGTGAGGGCAAGAGCTCGGGCGGCCGCCACCCGGTGTCGCCGTGGGGCAAGCCCGAGGGGCGCACCCGCAAGAAGGGCAAGAAGTCCGACGAACTCATCATCCGCCGCCGTCGTGGCCGCGGTGCTCGGAGGTAATCGATGCCGCGCAGCCTGAAGAAGGGGCCGTTCGTCGACGACCACCTGCAGAAGAAGGTCGACGCGATGAACGCGTCGGGCGACCGCAAGGTGATCAAGACGTGGTCGCGTCGATCGACGATCACGCCCGACATGGTCGGCCACACGCTCGCGGTGCACGACGGCCGCAAGCACGTGCCCGTCTACGTCACCGAGGCGATGGTGGGACACAAGCTCGGCGAGTTCGCACCCACCCGCACGTTCCGGTACCACGCCGGACAGGAACGATCGAGTCGTCGCTGATGCCCGAGACCAAGACCCCGGAGACGGTGGCGCGCCTGCGCCACCACCGCACGTCGCCCTCCAAGGTACGTGAGGTCCTGCGCCTGATCGTGGGCAAGGACGTCGCCGACGCGCGCGAGACGCTGCGCTTCTGCGAACGCGGCCCGGCGGAGACGGTGATGAAGCTGCTCGACTCGGCCGTCGCCAACGCCGAGCACAACGACAACGTCCCCGAGGAGGAGCTCTTCGTCACGCGCGCGTTCGCCGACGAGGGCCCCACCATGAAGCGGTGGCGGCCCCGGGCGCGTGGTCGCGGCACGCGCATCCGCAAGCGCACCAGTCACATCACCGTGGTGGTGGCGCGCTACCAGGACGAGGAGCTCGACCGCCGGCGTCAGCGCGAGGCGGCCGACACGCAGGCGCAGCGCGCCAGCCGCCGCCGTCGGGTGCAGGCCAGCCAGCGCAAGGCCGAGCGCGAAGCCGCTCGCCACGCCGAGCACGACCACGAGCTCGACCACGAGCACGACGAGGCCGAAGTCGACGAAGCGCTCGTCGACGAGGTGGCGCCGGCCCCGGTGATCGAGGAGACCGACGTCGACGAGGCCGAGGTCGAGGAGACCGAGGTCGACGAGGCCGAAGTCGACGACACCGAAGTGGACGAGACCGAGGTCGACGCCGAGGACACCGAGGACACGGCGGTCGCCGACACCGAGGACGAGCCGGAGGCGGCCACCGAAGAGCCGTCCAACGAAGAGCCGTCCACCGACGACACCGAAGCCGACGCGGACGAGAAGCCGGAAGGGTCGAAGTAATGGGACAGAAGGTCAACCCCTACGGGTTCCGCCTCGGAATCACCACCGACTGGAAGTCGCGCTGGTTCGCCGAGGACCAGGAGTACCGCGACAGCCTCATCGAGGACTGGAAGATCCGCGACTACCTCAAGCGCCAGCTCGAGCGGGCCGCGGTGAGCCGGGTCGAGATCGAGCGCACGCGCGACCGCTTGCGGGTCGACGTGTACACCGCGCGTCCGGGCATCGTGATCGGTCGTCGCGGTGCGGAGGCCGACCGCCTGCGTGCCGGTCTGCTCAAGATCACCGGCAACCCGAAGATCCACTTCAACATCCAGGAGATCAAGCAGCCTGAGCTCGACGCCACGCTCATCGCGCAGGGTGTCGCCGACCAGCTCACCGGTCGCGTCTCGTTCCGCCGGGCGATGAAGCGCGCGGTGCAGACCGCGATGAAGGCCGGCGCCCAGGGCATCCGCGTGCAGTGCAGCGGTCGCCTCGGGGGCGCGGAGATGTCGCGCAAGGAGTGGTACCGCGAGGGTCGCGTCCCGCTGCACACGCTGCGCGCCGACATCGACTACGGCGACGCCGAGGCCAAGACCACGTTCGGTCGCATCGGCGTGAAGGTGTGGATCTACAAGGGTGAGATCCTCCCGTACAAGTCGGCGGCCGAGGACAAGATCCAGAAGGAAGCGGCGATGGCCGTCGGCGAGACCTCGGGCCAGGGCCCGCAGCGTCGCGTCGTCTCGGCCGGTGGCGGTCGTCGGCGTCCCACCGGCGAGGCCACGCCGGTCGACGGCGCGGGCGACGACACCGTCGAAGAGTCGCAGCCGTTGGTCAAGGAGGCCGACCCCGAGCTCGAGCGGCTCCTCGCCGAGGAAGAGGAGATCGAGCGCCGCACCCGCCAGGGTCAGCACCACGAGACCCCGAAGTTCCACGGGGACGAGGACTGAACAGATGTTGATGCCCCGCAAGGTCCGTCACCGCAAGACGCATCGAGGCCGGATGACCGGCATCTCGAAGGGCGGCACGCGCGTGACCTTCGGCGACTTCGGGATCCAGGCGCTCGAGCCCGGGTGGATCACCAACCGCCAGATCGAGGCCGCCCGTATCGCGATGACCCGCTACATCAAGCGTGGCGGGAAGGTGTGGATCAACATCTTCCCCGACAAGCCCGTCACGCAGAAGCCGGCCGAGACCCGCATGGGCTCGGGCAAGGGCAACCCCGAGCACTGGGTCGCGGTCGTCAAGCCCGGACGCGTGATGTTCGAGCTCTCGGGCGTGCCCGAGCCCACCGCGCGCGAGGCGATGCGCCTCGCGATGCACAAGCTCCCGATCAAGACCCGCTTCGTGGTCCGCCAGGACGAGGGCTGAGCGATGACCAAGGCCGCAGCAGAGCTGCGCGAACTGAACGACACCGAGCTCGAGCACCGGCTGGGCGAGGCGAAGGAAGAGCTGTTCAACCTCCGCTTCCAGAACGCCACCGGTCAGCTCGACAACGTCGCCCGCATCCCGCAGGTGCGCCGCGACGTCGCCCGCATCGAGACGTTGCTGCGCGAGCGCGAGATCACCGCCGCCGAGCAGCTGGAAGCGCAGGAGTAGGCCATGGCCGACGACACCACCAGCAATGACGAGCTGGCACGGACCACCCACCGCAAGGTGCGGGAGGGGATCGTGATCTCCACCAAGATGGACAAGACCGTCGTGGTGGCCGTGGTCGACCGCGTGCGGCACCGCCGCTACGGGAAGACCCTGCAGAAGACGAACCACCTGTACGCGCACGACGAGGCGAACGACGCCAACGAGGGTGACCGGGTGCGGGTGGCCGAGACGCGGCCGCTCTCGAAGCAGAAGCACTGGCGCGTCGTGGAAGTCCTGGAGCGTGCCCGGTGATCCAGCAGGAGAGTCGGCTCAAGGTGGCCGACAACTCGGGCGCGCGCGAGGTGCTCTGCATCAAGGTGCTGGGCGGCACCCGCCGGCGCTACGCGGGCATCGGCGACATCTTCGTCGCCACCGTCAAGGACGCCGTGCCCGGGGCCGCGGTCAAGAAGGGCGACGTCGTGAAGTGCGTCGTCGTCCGCACCAAGAAGGAGCGCCGCCGTCCTGACGGCAGCTACATCCGCTTCGACGAGAACGCGGCGGTGCTGATCAACGAGCAGATGCAGCCGCGGGGCACGCGCATCTTCGGCCCAGTGGGCCGCGAGCTGCGCGACAGAAGGTTCATGCGCATCGTGTCGCTCGCACCGGAGGTGTTGTGATGATGCACATGTGCGACCGGCGGACGACTTCACATGTGCGCATCGTGTCGCTCGCACCGGAGGTGTTGTGAGCATGTCAACGAACGCCAAGCCGAAGATGAAGCTCAAGAAGGGTGACCACGTGCAGGTCATCCAGGGGAAGGACATCGGCAAGCGCGGTGAAGTCGCGCACGTCTATCCCGAGCGCAACAAGGTGATCGTCGAGAGCTCCGAGGGCATCAACGTCGCCAAGAAGCACCAGAAGCCCACCCGGGCCACCATGCAGGGCGGCATCCAGGACAAGGTGATGCCCATCCACGTGTCGAACGTGATGCTGGTGTGCGGCAAGGACGGGCCGGTGAGGGTCGGCTACAGCATCGATCCCAACGGCGAGAAGCACCGCGTGTGCCGCAAGTGCGGAGCCGAGCTGTGAGCCCGACGTCCACTTCGGAGCCTGCCGTGCGGCCGCGGCTGAAGGAGCGCTACCTCACCGAGCTCGTGCCGACGCTCAAGGACGAGCTGCAGCTCGGCAACGTGATGCAGGTGCCGCGCCTCGAGAAGATCGTCCTCAACTGCGGCGTCGGTCGCGCCACCCAGCAGCAGTCGCTGCTCGACGGCGCGGTCGCCGACCTCACGGTGATCACCGGGCAGAAGCCCCTCGTCACCCGGGCGAAGAAGTCGATTGCCGGCTTCAAGCTCCGAGAGGGCAACGCCATCGGCGCCAAGGTCACGTTGCGCGGCGACCGGATGTGGGAGTTCTACGACCGCCTCGTGAGCGTCGCCATCCCCCGCATCCGCGACTTCCGCGGGCTCAACCCGCGGTCGTTCGACGGCCGGGGCAACTACACGTTCGGCATCACCGAGCAGCTGATCTTCCCCGAGATCGACTACGACAAGATCGACACCGTCCGCGGGATGGACATCACCATCGTCACCACGGGCACGACCGACGACCAGGGCCGCGCACTCCTGCGGGCGCTGGGATTCCCGTTCCGCCGCGACGAGCAGAGCGGATCATGAGCGCCCGTGATCACGGGCGGCGTAGCGACGCCAGGAGCGGAGCACGCGTAGCGAACGGAGCGGATGGAGTGAGCGCAGCGAGCGGAAGTAGCGCAGTGGAAGCGGAGCAGTAGAGATGGCGAAGAAAGCCCTTGTCCAGAAGCAGCAGCGCACCCCGAAGTTCAAGGTGCGCGGGTACACGCGGTGCCGCCGGTGCGGCCGCTCGCGCTCGGTGTACAAGCGCTTCGGTCTCTGCCGGATCTGCTTCCGCATGATGGCGCACGCCGGCGAGGTGCCGGGCGTGACCAAGGCGTCGTGGTGAGCGGGGCCGTGATGGGGGAGGCGCGCGCATGATGACCGACCCGATCGCCGACATGCTCACCCGTCTGCGGAACGCGAACACCGCGTTCCACGACGAGGTCCTCATGCCGTCGTCGAAGCTGAAGGAAGCGCTGGCCCGCATCCTCGAGCGCGAGGGCTACATCGCGGGCTGGGACGTCTCGAAGGACGAAGCGAAGCCCGGCAACCAGCTGAAGATCGAGCTGAAGTACACGCCCGACCGCAAGCGCACCATCTCCGGCCTCCGGCGAGTGTCGAAGCCCGGCCTGCGGGTGTACTCAGGCTCGCAGGAGGTGCCCCGCGTGCTCGGCGGCATGGGCATCGCGATCATCTCGACCAACCAGGGCCTCATGACCGACCGCGAGGCGCGCCAGCGCCGCGTCGGCGGCGAGGTCCTCTGCCAGGTCTGGTAACGGAGCACTCGATGTCACGAATCGGCAAGCAGCCCATCACGATCCCGAGCGGCGTCGAGGTGACGCTCGAGGGCAAGCACGTCACGGTCAAGGGTCCCAAGGGGACCCTCGAGCACGACGCCCCCGAGGACATCACGATCACGCGTGAGGGCGACGCGCTCGTCGTCGCCCGTCCCGACGACGAGCGCGAGCACCGCTCGCTGCACGGCCTCACCCGATCGCTCGTCGCCAACATGGTGGTCGGTGTGTCGGAGGGGTTCAGCAAGGAGCTCGAGATCGTCGGCGTCGGCTACCGCGCCGCCGCCGCCGGCCCCAAGCGGCTCGACCTGCAGCTCGGGTTCTCACACCCGGTCGCGGTCGACGCGCCCGAGGGCGTGGAGTTCGAGGTGCCCACTCCCACCCGCATCACGGTGAGGGGCTTCGACAAGCAGCTCGTCGGCCAGGTGGCCGCCGACATCCGCAAGATCCGCAAGCCCGAGCCGTACAAGGGCAAGGGCATCCGCTACGCCGACGAGCGCGTGCTGCGCAAGGCCGGCAAGTCGGCGAAGTAGACGGCGCACGAGGAAGCTGGAAGTAGGCAGCGATGCAGAACCGACAGGTCGCCAGGGACCGCCGCCACCGGCGGGTCCGCAGGAAGGTCCGGGGCAACGCGGCGCGTCCGCGTCTCGCGGTCTTCCGGTCGAACAAGCACATCTACGCGCAGGTCATCGACGACGTGCAGGGCGTGACGGTCGCGTCGGCGTCGACCGCGGAGAAGTCGTTCGGCGGTGCGACCGGCACCGTCGACGCCGCCAAGCAGGTGGGCAAGCTCGTGGGTGAGCGCGCCAAGGCGGCCGGTGTCGACTCCGTGGTCTTCGACCGCGGCGGCAACCGCTACCACGGCCGCGTCGCCGGCATCGCCGACGGCGCGCGCGAAGCCGGGCTCACGCTCTAAGCATCGAGGAAGAGGACACTCCCATGGCCGAAGGCCAGTACGAAGAGCGAGTCATCGCCATCAACCGCGTCGCCAAGGTCGTCAAGGGCGGCCGGCGGTTCTCCTTCACCGCGCTCGTCGTGGTGGGTGATGGCGCGGGCAACGTGGGTCTCGGTTACGGGAAGGCCAAGGAGGTGCCTGCCGCCATCCAGAAGGGGATGGAGGAGGCCCGCAAGCGGCTGTTCAACGTCCCCCTCGCGGGCGACACCATCACGCACACGATCGTCGGCGAGCACGACGCCGCGCGCGTGCTGCTCAAGCCGGCGGCACCCGGTACCGGGGTCATCGCCGGTGGCGCGGCCCGCGCCATCCT
>DASUAS010000415.1:0-4272 GCA_035763625.1 Acidimicrobiia bacterium | reverse complement strand
GGGTCACCGCGTCGAGTGCTTCACCCCAGGACCCGACGGCACGTTCCTGGCCGTGATCGACCGGCACGAGGTGTGGTCGCACGCCGGCGACGGCGAATGGGCGCCGCTCGCGAAGTCGGAGGCGACGCTCACCGCGGTGGTCGCCGCGGCAGATGCGGTGTTCGCAGGCACCGACGACGCGCGCGTGCTGCAGCTCACGCCGTCGGGCGGGTTCGCCGCGCTCGATGCCTTCGACACCGTCGCCGGACGCGATCAGTGGCACCAGGTCGGTAGCCCCCTGCAGGTCCGCACGATGACGGCGACGGCCGACGGTGGCGCGCTGCTCGTCAACGTGCACGTCGGCGGGATCCCGCGTTCGGCCGCCGGCGGTGCCACGTGGCACGCGACGATCCCGGTCGACGACGACGTGCACCAGGTGCTCGCGCACCCGACCCGCCCCGAGCTCGCCGTGGCCGCCGCGTCGGTCGGACTCTGCCGCAGCCACGACGGCGGCGCGACATGGACGTCGAGCACCGCCGGGATGGACATGACGTACGCGCGCGGCGTCGCGTTCGTGGGCGACGACGTCGTCGTCAGCGTCTCCGACGGGCCGTGGGCGACGAGTGCTGCCGTGTATCGGGCCCGTGCTGACGATCGTGATGGTGGCGCGATCGAGCGGGTCGAGGGCGGCCTCGGCGAGCTGCGCGGCAACGTCGACTCGCGCTGCATCGCCAGCAACGGCCGCGTCGTCGCGCTGGCCGACGGCGAAGGTGACGTGTGGCGCTCGACCGACCGGTTCGAAGGTTTCGAGCGCATCGCCACCGGATTGTCGGGCGTCACCGGTGTGACGGTCGCCTGAACGAACGACGGAGCGCCACTACGCTGAGCGGTTTCGACCGGATTTCTCGATCGAAGGGCACCGGATGACCCAGACCGCCGGGATCGGCGTCGTCGACCGACGCGCCGTGACACCGAGGACGTTCGCATGGAGCGGCGAGCCCGCTGGCGAGCGCCTGCGGTGGTTCGCGGCCGGGCTGCGCGAGGTCATGCTCGACCAGGGTTACACGGAGGTCGACGCGCCCGGGCCCGACGTCGCGGTCGTGCTGCACTTCGTCGACCCCGACGCGGCGAGGCCGTACCGGCGCAGGAACGCGCCCACGTTCGTCGTTGCGCTCGCCGAGCTCGACGCGACCCCGGGCGACATGCTGCGCACCGGCTACCCGCTGCTCGTGCGCGGGCTCGCCAACCTCTGCGTGATGGTGAGCCCATCGGGCGAGGGGTCGATCGCACAGTTCGTCACCCTCGAACAGGGGACCTACGCGATCGACACCGGCACCGACGACGACCAGTACTTCTTCAAGAGCGTCTTCTCGCGTGTCGAGCCGCTGGCGTCGTCACGTCTGGTGATCGGCAACGAGTTCACCGACGACCTCCCCGAGGAGCTGCGCGCCGGCGACGACATCACGCGTCAGATCACGCGCGCCGGGCGTCGCCTCGCCGCGCTCGACCTGCTGCCGGCGGCGTTCCCGATCGAGGAGATCCTCTCCGAACGCGACCTGCGTCACGTGAAGCTGCTGTACGGCATCGGCGGCTTGAGCTACGGCAACGTGAGCGCGCGCCGCCTCGGCATCGGCCCGACCGAGTCGCAGCCGCAGTACTGGATGAGCGCGAGCGGCGTCGACAAGTCGGCCCTGCACGACATCGGACGCGACATCCTCCTCGTCACCGGTTACGACGAAGAGCGCGACGTCATGCGCCTGCGCGTGCCGTCCGGCGTCGAGCCGCGCCGCGTGTCGGTCGACGCCATCGAGCACTGGATGATCTACCGCGAGCACCCCGAGGTGAACGCGATCCTGCACGTGCACGCGTGGATCGAAGGCACCGTCGCCACCGAGATCAACTACCCCTGCGGCACCGTCGAGCTCGCCGAATCGGTGGCGGAGCTCGTGCGTGACGCCCCCGATCCCAGTCAGGCCGTCGTCGGCCAGCGCAACCACGGCCTCACCATCACCGGCCACAGCCTCGACGAGATCTTCGCCCGCATCGACGGCCGCATCGTCCGCAAGGTCCCCATGGACTGACCGCCGGCCGGCGGTCCGCGGATTTCATTGCGGGATGGACGACCCTCACGGTCGTCAGGCCCGCAATGAATCACGCGGCATCTTCGAGCGCCGTCCGCAACCAGCGTTCGACGCGCTCCGGTTCGCGTGTGCATGCGTGCCACGTCACCGGAAGGATCCGCCATCGCGCCGCCGCGAACTCGGCGAGGCGAGCGCGGTCGGGTGCGAACGCGGATCTCCTGCCGTGGTGCTCCCAACCGTCGCACTCGAGCCCGATGCGCTGCTCGGGCCAGGCGAAGTCGAGCCGGTAGCGCCCGCCAGCCAGCGAGACCCAGAACTGGCGACGTGGAAGCGGCAGGCCCGTGCAGCCCAGGAGCAGCCAGACCTTCGTCTCGAGCGCGGATTCGAGCGCGGCACCCGAACGGTTCGCGACCAGTTCGGCGAAGCGACCCGCGCCTGGTCGGCCCGAGGAGCGCAACGCGGCGGCTCGTGCCACGAGCCGTTCGGGCGTGACCAATCGCCGCCGCAGCGCGTCTTCGATCGTCGCCAGCAGCGGAGCGTCTTCCATGCGGGCCGACAGGTCGATCAGCGTGCGGGTGACCGTGGTGATCGGTATGGGCCCGAGTTTGGTGCGATCCGCTCGGTCGAGTCGCTTCCCACGATGGATCGTGAGGCCGTGCACATCGCTCGTCTTCGAGCCCGGGACCCACAACTCGACGTCGTTCGCTCGGACGTTCGCGAGTCGCCAGAGCACACCCGCGGTGCCGTGCGAGACGAGAGCCCCGTCGCCCGCATAGAGCGCACACGCCATCGCCGACTGCTGCGCCGTATCAGGGGCACCGATGATCCGGTACACCCCTCGGAGACGACTCTCCCAACGCTTCCCCGAGAGCCGCAGCTGGATCTGTCGTTCGCTGAGCCCGGCGTCGAGGGCCTGACGGCGTGAAAGAACGCCGAACTGCACGTCGGCGAGCGCGGCAAGACGCCCCTCCGCCGATTCATCGTGGGATCGAACACGCCCCGCGTCGTCCATCCCGCAATGAGATCAGCGGGGTGTGACGGTCAAGCATCCTCCGCGGGGCGGCTCGAGGCGACCGGAGGTCGAGCAGCAGCGTGGCGAACCCGCGCTCCGAGAGCGCGGCGGCGACCCACCGGTTGCGCGGGCTCCGACGGCTGCTGACCGAACCGTGGGCGAACACGACGACGCCCCGCGCGTCGTCCGGCAGGTTCAGGTCGCGACCAACGATGCATCCGCAGCCAGCGGGATCTCGAGCTCGACCTCGCGCATCGGCACCCCCGAGCTGGTTCGCGCGGACGGGCAGGCCTCAGTCGGCGTCGAGCTTCTGCCCGAGGAGCTGCCTGACGACCTCGCCGTTCCCGCTGCCCTCCAGGGCCTGCATGACCATCCCCATCAGCGCGCCGCTCTTCTTCTTGCGCACCTTGTCGTCACCGGCCCGGTAGTCGGCGACGACGTCGGCGTGTTCGGCGAGCACCTGGTCGATGACGGCTTCCAGCGCTCCGACGTCGCTCACCTGGGAGAGGCCGCGCTCCTCGACGACCTGCTTCGGTCGCTTCGCTTCGGCCAGGCACTCGGCGAGGACGTCCTTGGCCTGCGTGCGCGAGATGGTGCCCGCGGCGAGCAGATCGACCAGCTCGGCCAGCCCGTCGGGCGACAACGGGAGCACGACCGGCGAGAGGCCGGTCTCGTTGAGGTGTCCGAGGACGTCGCCGTTCGCCCAGCGCACGACGTCGCGCGGCGTGCCGCCGTCGAGCGCGGCCACCGCGGCCTCGGCGTAGTCGGCCAGGCCCTCCGTACCCATGAGCACCCGGGCCTCCGCCTCGCTGATCCCCCACTCCTGCTGCAGCCGCGTCCGGCGGGCGGCGGGCAGCTCGGGCATCGACGCCTGCACCCCGGCCCGCATCTCGGCCGTCGGGGCCACCGGCACGAGGTCGGGCTCGGGGAAGTAGCGGTAGTCGGACGACCCCTCCTTGGTGCGCATCGAGTGCGTGCGCCCGTCGGCTTCGTCCCAGTGGCGGGTCTCCTGGACGATGCGCTCACCGCTCTCGAGCGCCGCCTCCTGCCGCTCGATCTCGTACTCGATGGCACGGCCGAGCGAACGCAGCGAGTTCATGTTCTTGATCTCGACCTTGGTGCCGAGCTCCTCGGCGCCGGCGATCCGCACCGACACGTTGGCGTCGACACGCATCGACCCCTCTTCCATCTTGACGTCGG
>DASUAS010000414.1:0-6571 GCA_035763625.1 Acidimicrobiia bacterium | reverse complement strand
ACTCCTGTCGTGCGCTCCGCAGCGACGACAGTATGGCGCGTGTGTCAGTAGTAGTGCCTGCGGCCGCCGATCTCGTGACCTGCGGAACCCGCGATCCACAGCACCGCGCCCACGACGACGAGCACCAGACCGATGACCCAGAGCACCGGGACTGACAGCAGCAGCCCGAGGATCAGCAGGATCACTCCCAGGACGATCACTTCGCACGCTCCTTGCTCGGGGATTGGGGTACCTGCCCGCACGTGTCGTACCCGCGGCGCGCGCGCACCAATCCCCGAGCGTCGTTGGTCACACCGGCGCGAGCGCGACGAACGGTCCGTTGGGTGCGACGACCGCGATGCGGTCACCGGGCGCGACGACGCCATCGCGCGCGACGACGCCCATGACCCCGGCCTTGCGCACGAGCGCGCCGCGCTCGTCGCGGTCTAGCACCGCGGCCATGAGGCCGGGGGCGAGGCGGTCGAGCTGCGCGCACGGGTTGCGCAGGCCGGTCACCTCCACCACCGCGTCGGGACCGAGGTGCAGCCGCGTGCCGCGTCCGAGCGCGAGCAGGTCGACGCCTCGTGTCGTCACGTTCTCACCCATCGCACCGGTGCCCACCGCGAACCCGAGCTTCGCCAGCTCGTCGTGCAGCTCGGCCTGGAGCAGGTGCACCTGGCGCAGGTTCGGCTGCGTCGGGTCGCGTGCCATCCGGGAGCGGTGCTTCACCGTCGTCCCCGCGTGGACGTCATCGGCGACGCCGTGCCCCGCCACCAGCTCGATCTTGGCCACGGTGGGCTTGGTGAAGGTGTAGGTGACGCTGCGGTGCACGGCGGCGACGACGGCATCCACAGGAGCAGTGTGCCCGGGTCCCGACGGTCGTCGCCGGGGATTTCCGTAGAGTGAGGCCCATGTCCTTCATCGAGATCGAGAAGCCGCGACCGCACGTCACGCTGGTCACGCTCAACCGCCCCGAGCGCATGAACGCGATGGCGTTCGACGTGATGATCCCGCTGCGCGACACGCTGCGTGACATCAGCCTCGACAACGAGTGCCGGGTGGTGGTGCTCACCGGCGCCGGGCACGGGTTCTGCTCGGGTGCCGATCTCGTCGGTGGCGGCATGGTCCCCAACATCGCGGGTCTGAAGAAGACCAGCATCGCCCGCCGCGCGCTGCGGGTGCTCGACGAGGTGATCCTCGCCATCCGCGACATGCACCAGCCCGTGATCGCGGCGGTGAACGGCGCTGCGATCGGCGGCGGCTTCTGCCTCGCCTGCGCAGCCGACATCCGCATCGGCTCCGACGCCGCGTACTTCCGTGCCGCCGGCATCAACAACGGCCTCACCGCCAACGAGCTCGGGATCAGCTACCTGCTGCCGCGCCAGATCGGGTTCTCGCGCGCGTTCGACATCCTGCTCTCGGGCCGCGACGTCGACGCCGAGGAGGCGGAGCGCATCGGGCTGGTCTCGCAGCTGGCGCCGGGCGACCAGCTGCTCGAGCGTTGCTACGAGCTCGCCGACGGGATCATCGGGTTCAGCCACATCGGCGTGGAGCTCACCAAGCAGCTGCTGTGGGCGAGCCTCGACGCCGGCAGTCTCCACTCGCACATGAACCACGAGGGCAACGCACAGCTCTACGTGCGCATGACCACCAGCAACTTCGACGAGAAGATCGCGGCGTGGAAGGAAGGGCGCACCCCCGTGTACACCGATGAGTGATCTGATTTGGCGTTGCCGGTGTGCCGTCACGGCACACGAGCAACGCCGAAACGGGGGTCGGGGATGAGCGAGCTGCGGTTCGACGGCAAGGTCGTCGTCGTCACGGGGGCGGGACGCAACCTCGGGCGCGAGTACGCGCTGATGTTCGCAGCGCGTGGCGCGCGTGTGCTCGTCAACGACCTCGGGGTCGGCATCAGCGACACCGACGGTGTCGCCGAGGCTCCGGTCGAACCACCCGCCGACGCGGTGGTCGAGGAGATCCGCGCCGCAGGCGGCGAGGCCGTCGCCAACCGCGACACGATCGCCACTCCCGGCGGTGGACGGGCCATCGTCGACGCCGCGCTCGACGCGTTCGGCGCCGTCGACGTGGTGGTGAACAACGCCGGCCAGGTGCGCATGGCGCCGTTCCCCGAGCTCACCGAGGCGCAGCTCGACGCGGTGATCGACACCCAGCTGCGCGGCGCGCTCAACGTGGGTCGACCGGCGTGGGCGGTGATGGCCGAGCGTGGCGGCGGCCGGTTCGTGAACGTGTCGTCAGGAGCGGCGTTCGGCGGGGTCCCCGGCGGCGCGGTGTACGGCATGGCGAAGATGGGAGTGATCGGCCTCACCCGAGCCATGGCGTCGGAAGGTCGCGACGTCGGCATCGCGGCCAACGTGATCGCGCCCTACGCGAAGACCCGACCGGGCACCGGCTTCGGTCCGTACCCGGCCAGCGAGGAGCTCAACGAGTGGCTGGCGCCCCGGTTGGTCGCACCGCTCGTCGGGTGGTTGGCCCACGACGCGTGCCCGGTGTCGGGAGAGTGCTTCAGCGTCGGCGGCGGTCACTACGCGCGCGTCGGCCTCGAGGTCACCGAAGGCCTCGTCAACCGCGACGCGACCGTCGAGACCATCGCCGCCGGCGCGGCCGCCATCCTCGACTCACCGGCGACGCCGATCACCACGACCGTCTCCGACAACATGCGCCGGATGTTCGAGGGGTTCCGCCCGAGCTAGACGGGCTGGAGCGTGTTCAGCGCCTCGGCGTTGTCGTGCATGATCAGGCGCTGCGACGCGGCGTCGAGCTCCTTGATCTCCACCGCGTAGTCGCGCGGGTAGGGCAGGCCCTCGATGTGGGGCCAGTCGGAGCCGAACACCACCCGGTCGGCGCCCATGAGGTCGACGATCTCGTAGGGGTCGTCCTCCCAGAACGGGTTGATCCAGATGTGGCGACGGAACGTCTCCACCGGGTCCTCCTTGAACAGGCCCGGGATCTTGCGGTTGATCGACTTGAACTTCCGGAACAGGTCGGGGAGGAACTCGGCGCCGTTCTCGACCGATGCGACGCGCAGGTTCGGGAAGCGGTCGAACAGCTGATCGAACACGAGCGACGCGAGGAAGTCGTAGATGGCGCGTTCGATCGACATCATGCCGATGCTCGGGCGGCCGCTGCCCGAGAACTCGGCCGAGAAGCCTTCCTTGGCGTACCCGTTGAGCGAGTAGCCGCTGTCGCCCGCGTGCACGACGACGGTGATGCCCGCCTCGTTCACGCGCGCCCAGAAGGGATCGAAGTACGGGTCACCGGGCGTGAGTGGGCCCCACACCGTGGTGGGCGCGGCCGGCCGCATGCAGACCGTGGTGGCGCCGAGCGAGAGCGCCCGCTCCAGCTCCTCGATGGCCACGTCGAGATCGGCGAGCGCCATGTAGGGCGCGGTGAAGATGCGATCCTCGAAGTGGTAGCCCCAGTCGTCCTCGAGCCAGCGGTTGAAGGCGCGGAACATGATGCCGACGCCCTCGGGGTCGTGCTTGAGGAGCTGCTCGTAGATCATGCCGAGAGTGGGGTAGAGCCAGATCTTGTCGAGGCCCTGCTCGTCCATCACCTGGATGCGCGTCTCGCGGTTGCGATACTCCGGGCGGATGGGCTCGCGCTCGCGGAGGTAGTCGAGCGGGTTCTTGCCCGACGGGTTGCCGCGGAAGTACTCCGACATCGCGCCGGCTTTCGCGATGGGATCGAACGTGGGGTTCACCACCGCGTGGCTCACCTTGCCGCCGATCACGTGGTACTTGCGGCCGTCGATCTCGGCCCACTGGATGATGCGCCGACCGAGGCGGGGATCGAGGTGGCGTGTGAACGCGTCGGTGGCCTCGTAGTAGTGGTTGTCGAAGTCGTTGACCGGGTAGTCGACGTCGCTCATCCTCAACCGCTTTCGTCGCTTCGCTCCGAGATGCTTGCCTCGGTCAAATTAGTCGCCGGGTCGTCGAGACCGAGCATGCGGAGCGCGTTGCCGCGGACGATGTCGTGCACCACGTCGTCGTCGAGGCCGTCGAGCAGCTTCTCGGCCACGGCCCGGCTGTGGGGCCAGGTGCCGTCGGCGTGGGGGTAGTCGGTCTCGAACGTCACCTGGCGGGGGCCGATGGCGTCGAGCGCGGCGAGCCCCGCCGCGTCGTCGAAGAAGCAGCCGTACACACGGCCCCAGTAGTAGGTGCTCGGCGGTTCCGGTACGAGGTCGCGCGAGTCGCTCCACCCGCGGTTGTGCTCCCACACGCGGTCGGCGCGGGCGAGGATGTAGGGGATCCAGCCGATCTGGCCCTCGGAGTAGGTGAGGGTGAGGTCGGGGTGGCGCACGAGCAGGCCCGAGAAGAGCCAGTCGGCGAGCGACCCCTCGGCCAGCTCGTGGGTGAGCGTCGACGACACCGCCGGTGGCGCGTCCGACGAGGTGGACGGCATCTTCGAGCCCGACCCGCTGTGCATGCAGATCACGGTGCCGGTCTCGGCGCACGCGGCGACGAACGGGTCCCAGTGCCGGTCGACGTCGTGGACGGAGGGGAGCCCGAGGTTGCCGGGCAGCTCGGAGAAGCACACCGCCCGCACGCCCCGCGCCGCGTTGCGGCGGACCTCCTCGGCCGCGAGCACCGGATCCCAGAGCGGGATGAGGCACAGCGGCAGCAGCCGACCACCCGAGCCCGCGCACCACTCCTCGACCATCCAGTCGTTGTAGGCACGCACGCAGAGCAGGGCGAGGTCCTTGTCGCGCGCCTCGAGGAACGTCTGGCCGCAGAACCGGGGGAACGTCGGGAAGCACAGCGACGCCTCGACCCAGTTGAGGTCCATGTCGTCGAGGCGGGGACCCGGTTGGTAGCAGCCCGGGCGCATCTCGTCGTAGATCATCGGGACGACCTGCACGTCCTCGGGCGCGAAGCCGGCGCACGCGCTGAGCCGGGTGTGGGGCCACTGCAGGTCTTCGTAGACCCAGAAGTCGGCGACCGGTCCGGCGTCGCCCGCGGTGCCCATGCGGGTCACGTAGTTGCCGCCGCGGAAGGTCATCTCGGCGACCGGCGCGCGCACCACGCGCGGGCCGACGTCGCGGTACTTCGCGGGGAGGCGGCTCGTGAACACGTCGGGAGGTTCGACGACGTGGTCGTCGGCGGAGACGATGCGCGGGATCGTGGTCATGGTCGGTACGGCACCTCCCAGTCGTCGAGGTGGACGACCTCGTCGAGTGGCTTGCGGCGCGGTCGCCCGAGCGGTTCGTCGCCGTAGCCGAGGAACACGGCGGCTTCGAGGAACATGCGCGGCGGCACGTGCAGCAGGCGTTTCACGTCGGCGGCGCACAGCCCGAAGAACGTGGTGAACAACGACGAGACGCCGAGCGCGTGCGCCGCCAGCATCATGTTCTGGCACGCCGGGAACAGGCTGGACCCGCGCCCGCCCGGGATCTCGCGCGTGGCGCGGAGCGTGCCGTCGGGGTTCTCCTCGTACTCGCCGACCATGCGGACGCCGCGGTCGGGGTTCCAGAACACGAAGACGATCGCACCCACGACGGGGATGTGCTCGATGGCGGCGTGGCCGGTGACCGGCCGACCCGATCCGTCGACGAGCTGCTCGGCGGACTGCGCCCGTTGCGCGTCGATGCCGACCCACGCGGCGGAGAGCAATGCCTGGAGCTGCTCCTTCACCGCGCGGTCGGTGACCACGACGAGCTCCCACGGCTGGGTGTTCCCCGAGCTGCACGCGCGCGTCGCCGCGGTGAGGATGCGGGTGAGCACCTCGGGCGGAACGGCGCGGTCGGCGTAGACGCGCGTCGCCCGCAGACCGTCGATCGCGTCGAAGAGGTCCACTCAGCGCGCCAAGCCGTAGAGCCGGAGCGCGTTGTCGCGCAGCACTCTCCGCACCGCGTCGTCGTCGAGCTCGGTCGTCTCGAGGAGATCCTTCGTGGAACCGGGGAACGTGCCGTCGGCGTGCGGGTAGTCGGACGAGAACACCACCGACTCCGGGTAGTCGCGCACCATCGTCGGCAACCCGGGCTCCACCTCCTCGACCGACACGAAGCACTGGCGCCGGAAGTACTCCGACGGCTTCATGGTGAGCCCGCCGCGCTCGAACCCGAACAGCTCGTGGTGCTCGTCGAGGCGGTGCACGTACGCCATGGCCCAGACCGCGCCGGTCTCGAGGAACGCGACCCGCAGCCGCGGGTGGCGCTCGAGGATCCCGTAGGCGACGAACGTGGTGAGGGCGAGCATCTGCTCGGTCACGAAGTGGGCCGCGTGCAGCGGCGTGTAGTAGCCGCCGAAGTGGCTCTGGAGCTGGTCGAAGGGGACGAGCCCGCTCATGCCCGGGTGGATCGCGAACGGGACGTCGGCCTCTTCGAGGTACGACCACAGCGGTTCGTAGGCCTCGTCGTAGAGGTGGGGGAGCGGGTCGAAGTGCTCGGGCCGTCGCCACACGCCGCGGAACCCGAGCTCCTCGACGCCGCGGCGCGCCTCCGCCAGCGCGTCCTCGGCGCTGGTCATCGGCAGCGTCGCCACGCCCACGAGGTGCTCGGGGTCGGGCGCGCAGTACTCGGCCACCCAGTCGTTGAGTGCCCGGCACAGCGCGAGCGCGGGCTCGCGTTCGGTGA
>DASUAS010000413.1:0-12821 GCA_035763625.1 Acidimicrobiia bacterium | reverse complement strand
CCGCGACGGCACGGCCCAGCGCAGTCGAGGTGAGGCCCGCGCTCAGCACGCCGCGGGCGTTGCGCGGCAGCTTCCAGTGCGCGGGCGCGCTGACCGTGACGACCCCGGCGACGGCGGGCGTGTCCGGGCGCCGCGGTTCGGCGGTGTGGCGGAGGACCGCGATTGCACCCATCGAGATGCCCACGAGCAGCACCGGTCCCGAGGCGGGATCCGTCGCCCGGATCGCGGCGGCCACGTCGTGACGTTCGAGATCACCCAACGTGCATCGGCCCTCGGACCGGCCGTGGCCGCGCGCGTCGTACGCGACGACGTCGTAGCCCGACGCGACCAGACTGCGGACCAGCGCCTCGACGTCGGCATGGGTCGACGACGCGGTGAAGCCGTGGGCGAGGACCACGCTCCCGACGGGTGCATCGGCATGATGGGCGACCCCGACGAGGCGAACGCCGTCGATCGTGTCGAGGGTGACGGCGGCCATCTGCTCAGGGTACGCAGCGACGAACAGTGCGAGGACGCGGGGATGTCCGGCCCTAGCATCGGCCGGATGCCTGGTTCGAGCGAGGACGCGATCGCGCCCGATCTCCCGGCCGACGTCCCCTCGGAGCGGGCCCGCCGTCTGGCCGATCTCGACGACCTCCGCGCCCGCGGCGTCGACCCCTACCCGGTGCGCTTCGACCGCGACCACACCCTCGCCGAGCTGCGCGCCGAGTTCGGCGACCTCCCGCCCGGCACCGAGACCGAGTTGCGGGTCCGGGTGGCGGGCCGCATCCTCCTCCTGCGGCGCCAGGGGAAGCTCACCTTCGCCACCGTGCGTGACCAGTCCGACGCGGTGCAGCTGTTCGTCGACCGCAAGGTGCTGGGCGAGGAGCGCCAGGGCGAGTTCAACGCCCTCGACCTCGGCGACTGGGTGGGCGTCGAGGGCACGGTGATGACCACTCGCAAGGGCGAGCTCTCGGTGAAGGTCGACGGCTTCCAGCTCCTCTCGAAGTCGTTGCGGCCGCTGCCCGACAAGTGGCACGGGCTCTCCGACGTCGACACCCGCTTCCGGCAGCGCTACGTCGACCTCATCGTCAACGAGGACGCCCGGCGCGTGTTCGGAATCCGCTTCGCCGCGGTCGCCGCGATCCGCCGCGAGCTGGCTGACGCGGGGTTCGTCGAGGTCGAGACGCCGGTGCTGGGCCACGAGCTCGGTGGTGCGACCGCGCGCCCGTTCGTGACGCACCACAACGCGCTCGACGTCGACCTCTATCTCCGCGTCGCCCCCGAGCTGCACCTCAAGCGTCTCGTCGTCGGCGGTTTCGAGCGGGTGTTCGAGATCGGGCGTGTCTTCCGCAACGAAGGCGTCGACACCAGCCACAACCCCGAGTTCACGATGCTCGAGGCGTACCAGGCCTTTGCCGACTACCACGACATGATGGAGCTCACCGAGCGGCTCGTCGTCACCGCTGCGCGCGCCGCGCGTGACGGCGACACCGTGGTGGAGCTGCGCGGCGAGCGCGTCGACCTCGCCGAGGCGTGGCCGCGCGCCACGATGGTCGAGCTGATCCGCGAGCACGTCGACGTCGACATCCACCCGTCGATGGAGGTCGCCGACGCGCGCGCGGTGCTCGACAGCCTCGGCCTCGCGTACAAACCCGAGTGGGGCGCGGGCCGTCTCACCCACGAGGTCTACGACGAGCTGGTCGAGCCGGGGTTGGTGCGTCCGACGTTCGTGCTCGACCACCCGCGCGAGACGTCACCGTTGGCGCGCGCGCACCGCGACGACCCCAATCTGGTCGAACGGTTCGAAGTGGTCGTCAACGGCAACGAGCTCGCCAACGCGTACAGCGAGCTCAACGATCCAATCGACCAACGGGGTCGTTTCGAGGCCGAAGCGCGCGCGCGTGCGGCCGGTGATGTCGAAGCGGGCACGGTCGACGAGGACTACCTTCGGGCCCTCGAGTTCGGTCTACCGCCGACGGGAGGCATGGGCTTGGGGATCGATCGACTCACGATGCTGCTCGCCGGTGTGACCAGCATCCGTGAGGTGATCTTGTTTCCCACCCTCAAGCCCGAGGCCTGATCGTTCGACACTCTCATCCTGTCAGACCGACACACAAGGAGCCCTGGAATGATCCGCCGTCTCTGTGGCATCGGCGCGCTCGTCGTCGCCGTCGTCGCGATGTCCGTCCCCGCCGCGCACGCGGCCACCGTCTCCGCCGACGAGTGGGCACCGAAGTTCTGCACCGCGATGAGCGACTGGCAGAGCACGATCACCGCCAAGGGTGACGCGATGCAGACGGAGCTCCAGAGCGTGACCGACCTGCACACCGGTCGGGACCAGATCGCCGCCTTCCTCAGCGACATGGTCGACGCGACCGACACCGCGGTTGGCGCGATCAAGGATGCCGGGAAGCCGTCGACGCCCAACGGCGCCAAGATCTCGGCCGTGTTCCAGAGCGGGTTCAAGGCGATCTCGAAGGTGTTCGCCAAGGCCGAGGCCCAGGCCGAGAAGCTTCCGACCAGTTCGGCCACGGCGTTCAAGGCCAAGGGCAAGCAGCTGGGCAAGGCGTTGAGCACGTCGAGCGACGAGCTGGGCAAGGGCTTCAGCTCGATCGGCAAGCTCGACAAGGGCAAGAAGCTGGAGACCGCGGTGAAGGCCGCGCCGGAGTGCGCCTTCCTCAACAGCTGATCAGCCGACCAGCTCCTCGCTGACCTCCCACAACCGGGCCGCGGCCGCGTCGTCCTGCGCGGCCGCGCTCGGCGTGGCGGGGGCCGACTTGACCCAGTAGCCGCCGGTGATGCCCGCGAGCTCGGGTGCCGACGCGACGTACACCTGCGTCTGCGCGCCCTGCTCGGGCGTGCGCGCGAACGGCTTGAGCAGCGGGAACACCATGCCGGTGAGACGGCCGGTGTCGCCGTCGCGGCCGAAGCGACTGGCCACGAAGCCGGGGTGCACCGCGTTGGCGGTGACGCCGGTGTCGTCCCAGCGGCGCGCCAGCTCGCGAGTGAACATGATGTTGGCCAGCTTCGTCCGCGCGTACACCGCGAAGCTCCGGTAGCGGCGGGTCGACTGCAGGTCGTCGAAGTCGAGGCCCTTGCGCGCGCTCGAGTGCGCGTCCGACGACACGTTGACCACGCGCGCCGCGTCGCCCGCGACGAGTTGATCGTGCAGCAGCGTGGTGAGCAGGAACGGACCGAGGTGGTTCACCTGGAACGTCATCTCGTAGCCGTCGGCGGTCTCGCGCCGAGACCCGAGCAGCAGCCCGGCGTTGTTGACGAGCACGTCGAGGTGGTCGTGCCGACTCACGAACCGGTCGGCGAACTCGCGCACCGACGCGAACTGCGCGAGGTCGAGCTCCATCACGTCGACCGCATCGGTGCCGGCGCGCTCGCAGATCTCGTCGCGCGCCACGTCGCCCTTCTGCGGGTCGCGCGTGGTGAAGACGACCTGTGCTCCCGCACGCGCGAGCGCGACCACGGTCTCCTTGCCGATACCGGTGTTGCCCCCGGTGACGAGGACGGTGCGGCCGTCCATCGTGTCCGCCACGAGGTCGCAATCTAGGAGACAGGATCGACCATCGAGGGGCCCGCCTACACTCCGCGCGTGCCTGGCCTCCCGCTCGACGGCGTGCGCGTCGTCGACCTCACCACCGTCGTGTCAGGCCCCTACGGCACGCTGCTGCTCTCCGACTTCGGCGCCGAGGTGCTGAAGGTGGAGGCACCGGGCGGCGACGTCTCGCGCGACCTCGGACCCCGGGTGCACGAGGGGATGGCCGCGGTGTACCTGGCGTGCAACCGGGGCAAGCGCAGCGTCGTGCTCGATCTGCAGACCGACCACGGGCGGGCACGCCTCGCCGAGCTCGCGGCCGCATCCGACGTGGTGGTGCACAACATGCGTCGTGACGCCGCGGCGCGCTGCGGCGCCGACCCCGACACGTTGCTCGCGGCCAACCCTCGCCTCGTGCACTGCGCGATCGTCGGCTTCGGCGCCGACGGTCCCTACGCCGACCTGCCCGCGTACGACGACACGGTGCAGGCGGTGGCCGGCATCGCCGGCGCGCAGTCGTGGATGCACGGCGAGCCCGCGTACGCGGCCCAGGCGGTGGCCGACAAGGTCGCGGGCATGGCCGCCGCGTTCGCGATCGCGGCGGCATTGCGCAAGCGCGAGCTCGACGGCGCCGGCGCGGTGATCGAGGTGCCGATGGCCGAGCTCATGGCGTCCTTCGGGCTCGTGGAGCATCTGTGGGGTCGCGTGTTCGTCCCACCCCGTGGCGACGCCCGCTACCCGCGCGTCTCCACACCGGCGCGCCGACCGTTCCCGACCGCCGACGGCCATCTGGCCGCGCTCGTCTACACCGACCGCGACTGGTCGCGCTTCTTCGCGATGATCGACCGACCTGAGCTCGCCGACGACCCGCGCTACGCGACCCTGCACTCGCGCACCCAGCACGTCGACGAGCTCTATGCGCTGGTCGCCGAACACCTGGCCACCGACACCACGGCCGAGTGGTTTCAGCGCTTCCGTGACGCGGGGATCCCGGCCGCGCCCTACAACGCGGTCGAGGACGTGTTCGACGACGAGCACTTCCGCGCGGTCGGCCTCTTCGAGGAGGTCGACCACCCGAGCGAGGGTCGCCTCCTGCAGTGCGTCACTCCGATCACGATCGACGGCGAGCGCGTCGGCAACGACGGGCCCGCGCCCGCGCTCGGTGCCGACACCGACGTGGTCTTCGACGAGATCAGTCGCCCACGCTGAAGCGGTCGCCGTCGACCCTGACGTCGCGCCCGCACCACTCGTCGACGGTCATGTCGGCGGCGAGGTCGGGATCGTCGTTGCGGGCGACGACGCGGGTGCGCGCGGGGGTCGTCGCGACGATCGTCGTGTACCGCGGATCACCACCCTCGTGCGCGACGGTGTAGGCGTCGATGGTGGCCACGCCGCGATGGTCGCCGACCACCTCGAGCGCAGGCGTGCCGGTCTCGACCTCGGTGCTCGTGTCGGCGAACGCGAAGCCGTCGCGCTCGGGCGGTGCGGTCGACCACACCGACTCACCGTGCTTGGTGATGATCCCGCTGATGAACGTGAGGAGACCGGTGCTGCCGGGCGCGTCGCGCAGCATCGCCACCATCCGCGCCAGCGCCTGGAACGTGGCGTTGTTCAACGGCCCGCCGCCGAAGGTCATCCCGCCGCCGACGCTGAGCGGCCGGCCGTCGGGATCATCGAGCGGGAGTCCGAGCTCGCGCGCCTGGATGCGCACCGCCACCGGGAAGCAGCTGTAGAGATCGACGAGATCACAGGCGGCGACGTCGATCCCGGTGAGCCCGGCGATGCGTTCGGCGCCGATGCGCACGGCCGGTGCGCGGTGGAGCTCGGCACGCTTGGAGACCGCGAGCATGTGGTTCGACTCGACCGCGGCGAGCGGGTACACCCGCCGGTCCTGCGGTACGCCCGCGCGGTCGGCCGCCTCGGTCGAGCACAGCACGAACCCCGCCGCCTGATCGACGTTCCACTGCGAGCAGTGCCACTTCGTGTACGGCGCCGCCAGCATGGGGTTCTTCGCCGAGGGATGCTCGAGGAATTCGGGCGACACCGGCTCGCGACGCCAGGCGTCGGGGTTGGCCGCCGCGGTGCGGCTGAACCCGGCCCACAGCTCGGCGGTGGCGTGGGCGTTCTCGGTCACCGTCTCGCCCAACGCGGTGCGCAGCGCGGTCTCGACCGCCGAGTACATCAACGGCGCGCTCATGAACCCGGCCGCGCGCTCGGGCGCGGGGATGATCTCGTCGGCGGGGACGATGCTCTCGTCGGGTACGACGTCGTCGTCTTGTCCCGTGTCGGCCACCGCGGTGCCGGTGATGTGGCTGCGCAGGTCGCGGAACTTCGCCTCCCCACCGACCACGATGGCGACGTCGAGGTCGCCGTTCGCGATGGCGCGGCACGCGCGGGTGAACGGCGTCGACTGCAGCACGCCGAGCTCGGCCACGACCGTGCGTGCGTTCGCCCCGACGCGCTCGGCGACGATGCGGCCGGGGTCGCGGTAGCGCCAGGTGCCGCGCGGCACGAACACCACGCCGGCCTGCGCGAGCAGCGACGGCGCGTGCGCGTCCTCACCGGCGCGCTCGACTGCGGTGGTCATGAGGCTGAGCGCCTCGTCCGACTCACGGGGGTCGTCGGAACGCTGGTGAGCGACGCCCGCGCCCACGAGCACCGGCGTGCGAGGGTCGACCATGCTCGCGAACCCTCCTACTTCCTCTGGAAGTTGGGCGTGCGCTTCTCGGCGAAGGCCTTCGGGCCCTCCTTGGAGTCGGCCGACGCCATCACCGACATGCCGATCGGCTGCTCGAACGCGAACGCCTCCTCTTCGCTCATGTGCTCGGTGGCGCGCAGCGTCTGCAGGATCGCTTCCACCGCCAGCGGCCCGTTGGCGGCGACCGTTGCCGCCACCTCACGGGCCTTGTCGAGCGCGCTGCCGTCGGGCACGACGTAGCTCACCAGCCCGTAGTGCAACGCTTCCGCCGCGGTGATGTGCTTGCCGGTGAGGAGGATGTCGGCCGCGACCGCGTACGGCACCTGCCGGCGCAGCCGCACCGCCGATCCACCCATCGGGTAGAGCGACCAGCGCGCCTCCGACACGCCGAAGCGCGCGCTCTCGGCGGCGACGCGGATGTCGGTGCCCTGCAGGATCTCGGTGCCGCCGGCGATGGCGACGCCCTCGACCGCCGCGATCACCGGCTTGGTGGGCCGGTACGTCTTGAGCAGGCCGCGGTAGATGAACCCGGGGTCTTCCTTCATGCGGGCGCCGGTGTCGATGGCGTCGGGCTCGGCGACGTCGCCGGCGAGCGCGCGGAGGTCCATGCCCGAGGAGAAGTCGCCCTCGGCGCCGGTGAGGATGACGCATCGCAGGTCGTCGTCGGCGGTCACCTCCTCCCACGCGTCGGCGAGCTGCGCGAACATCGTGAGCGTCATCGCGTTCTTGCGGTGGGGACGGTTCAGGGTGACGATCATCACCGCGCCGTCGCGTTGGATCTCGACCTGGGCCACGGTGCCTCCCCGTTTCGACCGGTCAGTTGCACCGGTCGGTGCGACCGGCTCCGAGACGGTAGCGGGCGAGGTAGAACTACGGCATGGCCGAGGATGTGAACGACCCACAGAGCGCGTGGAGCGAGTTCTGCGCGCTGCTCGAACAGGCGGGACAGGTGCTGACCCGCGACGACCTGGGTCTCACCGAGCTCGACCGCGCCGAAGGGCTGCGCTACCTCGGCCGCTTGCTCCAGAACGGCCTCGTGTCGTTCCTCGAGAACCCCGGTCCGCGCCATCCGCGCTTCTCGTCGCTCCCCCCGCACTGCGGGTTCGGCCTCGACAACCCCGACAACGTGTACTCGAGTGCCGGCATCGACCCGAAGTTCGACTACCGCATCGCCGGCACGCGCGGGACGATCTCGTACCTGAGCTTCGCGGCGCAGAACCAGAATTTCGCGGCGCGCGACCGCATCACCGGCGGTGCCGGCCACCTCGACGACGACGAGCTCGTGCTCGACGCCGACGGGCGTTTCGAGATCATCGCCAGTCAGCGCGAGCACCCGGGAAGCTGGCTGCAGCTCGCACCCGACTCGTCGATGATCCTCGTGCGCCAGACGTTTGCCGACCGCAGCGTCGAGGCGGCCGCCGACGTGACCATCGAGTGCGTGGGCGTGGAAGACGCACCGCCCGGTGTCGCGCCGAGCGCGGTCCCGCGACAGCTGCTCGGCGCGGCGATGTACGCGATCGGCGCGTCGAGCTGGTTCGCCGACTGGGTCGCGCCGTGGCGCGCCGAACCCAACCAGTTGCACTTCCCCGACCCGGAGCACCACCGTCTCGTCGGCGGAGATCCGAACATCGTCTTCCAACTCGGGGCGTGGGAGCTCGGTCCCGACGAGGCGCTCGTGCTCGACGTCACGCCGCCGGTGTGCGCGTACTGGAACTTCCAACTCGGCAACATCTGGGCCGAGTGCCTCGACAAGCGCCGGCGCATCTCGGTGAACCACGTGACCGCGGCGTACGAAGACGACGGTTCGGTGCGCATCGTCGTCGCGCACCGCGACCCGGGCCATCCGAACTGGATCGACACCACCGGCCACGATCACGGGATCATGGGCATGCGGTGGGTGCGCGCCGAGACCCATCCCGCCGCGACGACTCGGGTGGTGCCGATCGGATCGTTCCAACGTTGAGTTCCCGCGCTGGGGCGCGTGAATTCGACGACAGAACGAGGCGGCCCGCTCGGGCTTCGAGCCACTTCTCGGCCAAGGCCTCGATGCCGATGCGGGGCAGGCCGATCACGCCCTGCTCGTCGTCCGAGATTCCGTTGGTGGGAGTAACCGCGGGAGTAGCGGCGTCGACAGGTTCCCGCCGCTCGCGCGTTCAGACCCAACTCAACTTGATCCGCGCGTTCTCGGGTCTTCTTCTGCCCGCTGGAGGGTGCCAGGTGACGGCCACTGTGGTGTGTGGTCAACGCGAAGGAGATCTTCGACGACGTCGCTCCCCGGCGCGACGTTTGGTGCTACCCGCGACCCCTGGTTCAGGCGCGCGTTCTGTGGGCCGGTTTGGCGGCTCGAGGACCGTCACGCCGGTCCCCTGATTTCGGAACGGCGCGTCAAGCGACGCGGCCATTCCGGCTGAATGCCGGTGCTCTCAAGCGCGAAACAGAGGTACTCGAGGTCGAAGCGCCTCGGCGATCGGCTCGAGGTCGTCCATGTCGGAGGTGACGACTCCGAAGCGACGCTGATGAGCAGTCGCGACGACGTGAACGTCGACCACGTCGGCCGAACCTGATCGGCCGGCGAGCGCCCCGATGTCGTGTGCGTCATCGCCTCCGAATGGCACGATGTCGCAGCCACGCAAGAAGCGCCGTAGCTGCGCCTGACGCCCGGAGCGACTCACCTGGGCAACGACAGGGGCGGTGGTGGCAGGTACGACGCCCAGCTCGAGGCGCGCACGATGCTCCGCCCACGTGGCTCGGTCGGAACGCTCGGCGGCGATGAGGGCACCGGCGTCGTAGACGACGCTCACGCCGAGCGCTTCCGCGTCGCCTGCGAACGTGCGCCGACTTGGGAGGCGACACGCTGGTGTGCCGCGGCGAGCTCCGCATCCGTCAGCAGTCCGTGCTCGGACTCCCATTCGGCGACGGCAGCGAGCCCATCGCGAACGAGCAGCGCCCGACGTGCCGCCTTCGTCATCCAGGCGGAAACGCTGACGCCCTCGGCGGCAGCAGCGTCGATGACGCGATCGTGTACGTCAGCGTCGACGGTGATCGCCAACTTCGGTGATGGCTTCCCTCTCGGCATCCGACAAGTATACTACTGTAGTAGTAGAGATGCGAGGGGCGGTGTGGCTCAGTTCGAGCTGAGGGCTCGGCGGTAGAGCCGATGGCGAGACGGCGGCGCGTTGCCTTGTGCTGGTCGTCCGCCCCTGGCTCACAGGCCAACCGTTCAGGATCGGCGCGTTCGAACGTGCACTCTCCGACGTCATGGTGTCCGGGCGCGCGTGGTCGACGACGTGCGGTGAGATCGCGTCCGCTTTCCGTCGCTCAGCTGCTGCCACTTGATCAGGGACCATGATCCAGGGCGACGGTGAGCCGCCCTTGTTCCATCGCGAGCTCATCGATGCGCCGCGGTCGGAGTGCACCGTTCGCCGCGCGAGGCGCGCCGCGAGCGTGTCCCGTTGATCAGCCGCGCGGCGGTTCCGTGTTCAGGAGCCAGCCCATCGTCAGCTGCGCGACCGACTCAACGTCGACGCCGTTGGTCTGAGCCATCTCCTGCGTCATCGGGAGGCTCTACCTGCTGTCAACGTGGTCGGTTCACGAGAAGCGCGAAGGATCTTTCGGTGAGCGCGTGTAGATCGTCCTCGTCGGACTGTGACTCCCCCCGATCAGTCCGGCGAGGACCCTGTCGCGGCGATGCGAAGAAGGCGGCGCGTTCTCGACGCGCTCACACGGGTTCGACCCCGCAACGTCTGCCACGCTATGACGATGGGGACGACAGGACGCTCTCACGTGGAACACATGCAGGCATTCGTGCGACGGGATGCGACAAGTGGCGAGGTCGCCTTCGCCGAAGTGCCGGTCCCTCGAGTCGGTGACCACGAGGCACTTGTGCAGGTTGGCGCCTTCGGCGTCGGCCTCCATGATCGATACTTCATCCCGCACGACGCCCAGTTTCCCTACGTGATCGGGACCGAGGGCGCGGGTACCGTGGTCGAGACGGGCACCAGGGTCGAGAGGTTCGGTCCCGGCGACCGGGTGCTGCTCACCACCGCGCTGAACCTCAAGGGCGGAAGCTGGGCTGAGTTCGCCGCCGTCAGCGAATCGTCGCTCACTCCGCTGCCTGACACGCTCGACTTCGAGACTGGCGCCGGCATCCCGATCGCCGGCAAGACGGCCGTCGAGTGCCTCCACGCTCTCGCTATGCAAGCGGGAGAGACCCTGTTCGTGGCGGGCGCCTCGGGAGCGATCGGCACCCTGATCATCCAGATGGCCACCGCCGATGGGATCCGGGTCGCCGCGTCGGCTTCGTCGCGCAACCTCGATTACCTGCTCTCGCTCGGTGCCGAGCAGGCCGTCGACTATGCCGCCCCCGACTGGCAGGACCGGATCGAGCGGTGGGCGCCGGGTGGCGTCGACGCCGCCCTCGCTATCCAACCGGGAACCGGCGTGTCGAGTCAGTTCGTGGTCCGCAAGGGCGGGCATGTCGTCACTGTCTCGGGTGACACCTTCGAGCCCGAGCGAGAGGTCCGCGTCGAGCAGTTCGCGCATCGTGCCGACGCCCGCCGCGACATGGCCGAGCTGTTGGCTGCGATCGCCGACCGACGCATCCACGTGGTCCTCGAACGGATCTACCCGTTCACAGAGGCCGTCGCGGCACTCGAGAAGACCGAGACCCGTCACGCGCGGGGCAAGGTCGTCGTCACCACCCCCGCCTCTTCCGCGTAACCGTCGACGCGCCGGGGGAGACGCCGCGCTGGCCCTGGGTCACGGCTCGAGAACGGGCTTGTCGCTCGTCATGACGCTTGTCGTCGCTCGGCGCCGATGGTCGACCTCGCACGATCGCGCGTACAACAGCGTCTCAGGGTTCGTGTGTCTCGTCGATCGAGACCACCCGGCACGTCGGGAGCACCTCCGGATCGGCGTGGAGCCACCTGAAGAACATGACGCCCAACTCGTGTCCGCTGGTCTCCACCCAGTTCGACATTCCGGGATCACGCTCGGCCAGGACGAAACGCACCGACCCATCCGGCTCTCGAGCGACCTGTCGGTCGTTGAGATTCGAGCGACGGTCGGGGAAGCACTGGAACCATCGATCACAGATCTGCAACGCCCAGTACCGCGTTGACGGTGGTACCAGATCGATGACCAGGGCTTCACCCGCGCCAAGCCGCCACCAACTGAACGCGTAGCTCACGTCCGGATTGGGGATCGCCGCGACCACGTCATCTGCGCTCTGGCGAATGAACTCGTTCGGAGTCGCGCGGCGCTCCGGCGACCACATCTGGTTCAGTTGCGCGCTCCAGCGCAACGACTGTGTGGCGTTCGCCAGCCGGTAGGCGAGTTCCACTTCGGTGGGAAGATGTCGCGCCTCGCCATGCTGCGATGTTTCGGCGACGCGCTCGATCGACCAGTGTCCGCGGGCTTGAGTGGTGCGATCGTGGAAGTACTGGCGGATGATGACGCGCGCGGCCTCGGGATGTTCGAAGGCGAACTCGAACGACCCATCGGACGCGACCAGATCGTCGACATCCACCGAGTCGAGAATCGCCGAAGCGCCGGCATCGCCGGCGTGACCGTAGACGGTGATCCCGACGTAGCTCGCGTCACCGCGCGCACCTGTGATCCGGTGGGCGATTCCTGGCGTCACGATTGCGACGTCGTAGTCGATGTCGGGTCCGGCTGCGCCGATGTAGCGGACCGACTCGAGCATCGGCAAGAACGATGGACGTTCGGGGTCGAACAACATCAATGTCGCGTCGAACACGGCGGTGAGCGCCCTGATCACGTATTGGTGCCCGTCGGCGATCTCCCGCTCGTTCAGGTGATCCGGATCGGCGCGCACCCGCTCGATCGCGAAGTCGATCGCGCCCGAAAGCGCGCCCCACGACTCTTCCATCGCCATGCGCTCGTTCCTCGCCTCGTCGAGTGGCGTCACACTTGACATGAGTATCATAACACCCATAATGTCCCGTGGAACTGGCAGGGTGCGCCGTTCCGTTCGCGCCCGTCACCGCTGGGAACACGATGAGTGCACTGCAATCGGTCCTCGTGATCGGAGCCGGTCCGGTCGGCAACGACGCAACTCAGGTCATGGCACGGATGCCCGAACCGCCCACCATCGTTGTCGCCGACCGCAACCTCGACCGCGCCGCAGCTACGGCGGCTTCGGTGGCCGATCGCACCGCGGCTCGGGTAGAGCAGCTCGACGCCAGCGATCCCGATGCGGTTGCCCGCCTCGCTGCCGGTGTCGACGTGGTGCTGCACCTCGCCCACAGCGGCTGCAACGAAACAGTGATGGCCGGCGCGCTCGCGGCTGGTGCCCACTACGTCGATGTCGCGATGTCACCCGCCGAAGCCGAGGCGTTCATGACCGGCACCGCCCACACCCACGACGCCGCGTTCCGTTCGGCGGGTCACGCTGCCGTCAGCGGCATCGGGACCAGCCCGGGCATGACCAACCTCCTTGCCGTGATGCTCGCCGAGCCCCTGATCCAGATCGACTCAGTCGATCTGTGGACCGCGTGGTCCTTCGGCTCCGACGACGACCCGGCGACCCGGCTGCGGCGTTACCGACCTCTGTACTCGGCAGCGCTCGAGCTG